>NZ_BDGJ01000084.1:66740-68831 GCF_002207765.1 Calderihabitans maritimus | reverse complement strand
CTCCCAACAAAGATATAAAATCGGCGGAGCAAGCCAAAGTAGTAAGGGATTTTGCCCGCCGGTATCAGATAACCAACTATTTTGAAGTTGGAAGAATGGGTATTGAGCATTGTCTCCTTCCGGAGGCCGGACTGGTGGTTCCGGGAGATGTGGTCATTGGTGCGGATTCCCATACCTGTACTTACGGAGCTCTGGGAGCTTTTGCTACCGGTGTGGGCAGTACCGATATGGCGGCAGGAATGGCCACGGGAGAGGCCTGGTTCCGAGTCCCGGAATCTATCAAGCTTGTCTACCACGGAAGGCTGCAGCCTTGGGTGGTTGGGAAAGATTTGATTCTACATACCATTGGTGACCTGGGGGTAGATGGCGCCCGGTACATGGCCATGGAATTTACCGGCGAGGCAATCAAATATCTCTCTATGGACAGCCGATTCACTATGGCCAATATGGCCATTGAGGCGGGGGCGAAAAACGGTATCATTGAGCCGGATGAAATCACTCTGGCTTATGTAGAGAACAGGGCCCGAAGACCCTACCAGATTTTCCGCAGTGATCCTGACGCGCGTTATGCCCGGGTTGTTGATTACGATGTAAGTAAGCTAGAGCCCCAGGTGGCTTTTCCCCATCTACCGGAAAATACCCGGCCAATCAGCGAGGTGCCCGATATACCGATTGATCAAGTGGTGATTGGGTCCTGTACTAACGGCCGCCTTGAAGATTTACGTTTGGCCGCCCAAGTGCTCCGAGGCCGGCAGGTACACCCGGAGGTGCGCCTGATTATCATTCCCGGAACCCAGGAGATTTATCGGCAGGCCCTCCGGGAGGGGCTTATAGAGGTTTTCATTGAGGCGGGAGCAGCCGTCAGTACTCCTACCTGCGGCCCGTGCCTGGGAGGACATATGGGTATACTGGCCAAGGGCGAAAAGGCGGTAGCCACTACAAACCGTAACTTTGTGGGCCGAATGGGTCATCCGGAAAGTGAAGTGTATCTGGCCAACCCGGCGGTAGCGGCTGCCAGTGCGGTTAAAGGACGTATTGCTGGTCCCAAGGAGGTGGTTTAGTTGCATTATGTAGGACGTGCCTGGAAGTTCGGAGCCGATATTGATACCGACGCTATCATACCGGCCCGTTATCTTAATACATCTTCGCCGGAGGAACTGGCAAAACACTGCATGGAAGATGCCGATCCTGATTTTCCGCGGAAGGTAAAACCGGGGGATATTATTGTGGCAGACAAAAATTTTGGTTGTGGTAGTTCCCGGGAACATGCACCCATAGCCATCAAGGCCGCCGGGGTATCCTGTGTAATTGCCAAATCCTTTGCCAGGATTTTTTACCGTAATGCCATTAACATCGGCCTGCCTATTTTCGAATCCCCGGAAGCGGCGGAAGCTATTAATACCGGCGATGAAATAAAGGTAGATGCAGAAGAGGGTATTATTTATAACCTCACCCGGAATGAAAGCTACCGTGCCACGACCTTTCCTCCTTTTATGCAGGAACTGATAGCGGCGGGAGGACTTATGAATTACGTAGCCAGGAAGGTGAAGCGCAATGCCTAAAATTGCAGTGCTGCCGGGGGACGGCATTGGGAGCGAAATTGTACCGGAAGCAGTCAAAGTACTGGAAGTAATAGGGGAAAAGTTTAAGGTGTCTTTTGAGTTTGAAGAAGGGCTGGTAGGGGGTGCAGCTATAGATGCTGCGGGAACACCCCTGCCGGATGACACTCTTAATTTATGCCGCCGGAGCGATGCCATACTGTTGGGAGCAGTTGGGGGGCCCAAGTGGGACACGCTTCCCGTTCACCTTAGACCCGAAGTGGCGGCTCTGCTGAAACTTCGGAAGGAGTTGGGACTGTACGCCAACCTGCGACCGGCGGTACTCTATCCGGCTTTAGCCAGTGCCTCCACCTTAAAGCCGGAGGTAGTTGTAGGCACTGATCTTTTGGTTATCCGGGAGCTAACCGGCGGAATTTATTTTGGCGAAAAGAAACGGGAAAAAACGGCCACCGGAGAAGTGGCCATCGACACCCTGGTTTATTCTACGGAGGAAATTGAGCGCATCGCCCGCTTGGGCTTCGAAATGGCCCGC
>NZ_BDGJ01000084.1:0-66597 GCF_002207765.1 Calderihabitans maritimus | reverse complement strand
GGAAATGTCCCCGCCTGTGGCGGGAAGTAGTCAACCGCATATCCCGGGAATATCCAGAAGTGGAACTGGAACACATGTACGTAGACAACTGCGCTATGCAGTTGGTACGCAATCCTAAGCATTTTGATGTGATTATTACCGAGAACATGTTCGGTGACATTCTGACCGATCAGGCGGCAATGCTTACTGGTTCCATTGGAATGTTGCCGTCGGCCAGCATTGGCGGTTCGGTGGCCCTGTATGAACCGGTTCATGGTTCTGCTCCGGATATAGCGGGCCAAAAAAAGGCGAATCCAATTGCCACCATTTTATCGGCAGCCATGATGCTGAAGTATTCTTTCCACATGCCGGAGGCAGCGGATTCTGTTTCGCAAGCTGTATCCGCCGTTTTGGAGAAGGGATACCGAACGCCGGATATTATGGAAGACGGCAAAACTCCGGTTAACACGGAAGAAATGGGAGAACTAATCAGAAAACATATCATTGGAGAGAGCTGATATGGCTAAAGTATTCATTTATGACACTACTTTGAGAGACGGTTCCCAAGGAGAAGGCATCAGCCTTTCGGTAGAAGACAAACTGAAAATAGCCGGCAAGTTGGATTACCTGGGAGTAGACTACATTGAAGGGGGATGGCCCGGTTCCAATCCCAAGGACCTGGAGTTCTTCCGCCGGGCGAAAGAACTTATTTTCAAGCATGCCCGCTTGACCGCTTTCGGCAGTACACGCAGGCCGGGCGTTAGGCCGGAAGAGGATGCCAATCTAAATGCCCTCTTGGAGGCCGGAGTTAAGACCGTGGCCATTTTCGGCAAGTCCTGGGATTTCCATGTTGTGGAGGCTTTAAAGACAACTTTAGAAGAAAACCTCAGCATGATCCGGGAAACGGTGTCTTATTTGAAAAATAAGAATCTGGAGGTCATTTATGACGCGGAGCACTTTTTCGACGGTTACAAAAACAATGGCGAATATGCTTTAAAAACTTTACAGGCGGCAGCAGAAGCGGGAGCCGACTGGATAGTTCTTTGCGATACCAATGGAGGTTCTTTACCTGATGAAGTTAACCGGATAGTAAAAGAAGTAAAGAGCAGAATTAAAACACCTCTGGGCATACACGCTCACAATGACGGCGAGCTGGCGGTGGCTAATTCCTTGGCGGCAGTAAGAGCCGGAGTGGATATGGTCCAGGGAACCATAAACGGATTTGGGGAAAGGTGCGGAAATGCAAATCTTATATCGGTAATTGCCAATCTGGAATATAAGATGGGGTACCGTTGCCTGCCGGAAGGTTGTTTGCGCCGCCTGACGGAAGTTGCCCGCTATGTGAGTGAGATAGCCAATGTTGTACTGCCGGGGCACCAGCCCTTTGTGGGCCAGAGCGCTTTCACTCACAAAGGAGGAGTACATGTCAGTGCCGTTCTCAAGGATTCTCGGACCTACGAGCATATTCCCCCGGAAGTTGTAGGTAACAGGAGGAGAGTTCTCGTTTCGGAGCTTTCGGGAATAAGTAACCTGCGGTACAAAGCGCAGGAACTAGACTTGGATATACCAATAGACGCTCCGGAAACCCGAAAGGTTATCCAGCGCATTAAAGAGCTGGAATATCAGGGTTTTCAGTTTGAAGGAGCGGAAGGTTCCTTGGAACTGCTGCTCCGGAAAGCTTTCGGACAATACCGGCAGCACTTCCAGTTGGAATCCTTCAAGATAATTGTAGAAAAAAGGGCCGAACAGGAAACTATTTCCGAAGCAGTGATAAAAATCCGGGTTGATGACCGGGTAGTACATACTGCTGCTGAAGGAAACGGTCCGGTAAATGCGCTGGACAACGCCTTGCGTAAAGCTCTGGAAGAGTTTTACCCGGTTATCCGGGAAATGCACCTTACCGATTACAAGGTTCGGGTCCTGGATGAAAAGGATGCTACGGCCGCCAAAGTGCGAGTTTTGATTGAATCGCGAGACAAAACCTCTTCCTGGAGTACAGTCGGAGTTTCCACCAACATAATCGAAGCCAGCTGGCAGGCTCTGCTGGACAGTATGGACTACGCCCTGCTAAAGCAACAGAAGGAAAAAACTGCGAAACGCGGGCTTCGGTGAAAGCGCCTCTCGCAAAAGCTGCTCGGAAGAGGCGCTTTTTCATTGGCCGGAGTTTGCAGAAAATGGGCTTGTTTCAAAAAGAAGGGTTTAGGGGGATATTGTCGAAGGTATTAGTGGATGTAGGCTATTCTCGAGGTGATTTTGTTGGCGGCTCAATTACAATTTCTCAAGTACCTCAGCCTTGAAGATTTTATATTGCTCCTTATTGATATAACGTTGGTCTCTTATGTTCTCTACAAACTTATCATACTAATCGAAGGGACCAGGGCTGCTCAACTGCTCAAAGGCTTGGCGGTGTTATTCATCGCTTCTTTCATCAGTGAGAAGCTCCATTTGACTACAGTTAGCTGGATACTCGATCAGACCCGTCTTATGATACTGGTGGCGTTACCGGTGGTGTTTCAGCCGGAACTTCGCCGGGCGCTGGAACAGCTGGGTAGAGGACGGTTTTTCACCTCCACTACTCTTTTGGGGGCCGCCGACATGTCTCGCCTGATAAACGAGCTCATCCGGGCAGTGGAAGTTTTAAGAAAGCATAAGACCGGGGCTTTAATTGTAATAGAGAGGGGAACAGGACTGAATGATTATATTGAAAACGGCGTGAAAGTGGAGGGGATAGTGAGTGCGGAGTTTTTGGTCAATATCTTTACGCCGCTGACACCTCTCCACGACGGCGCGGTTATTATCAGGGGTGACCGAGTGATGGCCGCGGCCTGTTTTTTGCCGCTAACCGACAGTCCTTATCTCAGTAGACAGTTGGGGTCACGGCACAGGGCTGCCCTAGGCATAACGGAAATATCCGATGCAGTGGCTATAGTGGTTTCCGAAGAAACAGGAACTGTTTCCGTTGCGGCGGAGGGGCAGTTGACCCGGTACTTGGAGGAAAAAAGCCTGCGCGAGCTTTTGGAACAATTACTGCTGCCTAAGAGTCAGGGCTTCCTGCTGGGGAAATGGAGGTCTTAAGGTTGAAAAAGGTCCTGGAGAGGAATATTACTTATAAAATAATCTCCGTATTTCTTGCCTTGCTTCTGTGGCTTTATGTTACGGAAGAACAACACCCTAATATGGATAATGTTATCAACGTACCTCTTGAGGTGAGAGGCCTGGCCTCTGGTCTGGTAATTGAAGACAAGCCGGCTAGCGTCAAGGTAAGGGTTCAAGGAAGAGAGGAGCTGGTAGCTAATTTAACCTCCCGGGATCTTCAGGCCTACGTGGAGACTTCTCACATGAGTGCCGGGGAAGTTGTACTTCCGGTCCAAGTCAGTGTTCCTCAGGGGGTTCAGTTGGTCAGTATTACTCCCCGACAGGTTACGATAAGCATTGACAAAATTTCTGAGGTACAGCTTCCGGTAACTTTAAATATTAGCGGAGGAGCTGCTTCGGGATATCACCTGCTGGAACCGGTGCTCAAGCCCTCGGAGGTAATTGTCAAGGGACCTCGGAAGCTTTTGGAACAGATAGGTGGCGTATTTGTAGAGGTTCGGCTGGACAGGCCGAAGCAACACTATCATAAATACCTTCCCGTCAAGGTAGAAAGCCAAAAGGGTCAATATATGAGTGACTGGCTGACGGTTGTACCTTCTACCGTTGAAGTTTTTATCCCGGTAGTAGCGGATAAACCGGGAAAGGTTGTTCCTATTAAAGCTGCTTTGCAGGGAGAAGTTGCTCCTGAATACCGGATCGAGCGAGTAGTGGTAGATCCAGAAACCGTCAAGGTTTATGGATCTTACGAGGTTCTGGATAAGCTTGATTATATTTACACCGTTCCGGTGGACATAAACGGTCTGAACCGGGACATATTGCAGCAGGTGGAACTAGTTGTTCCGCCGGAGGTAACTTTAGATTATAATCCTAAAGTAAAAGTTATTGTTCACCTCGAGAAACGGGCGGAGGAACAACTTTCCCCGTAGCACAATATACTATAGGCGTACTGGAGTTGAAATCTCAGACAGGGGAGAAAATCATGAAACTGCGGGTAGCCAATTTGCGGTTAGAGCTGGAACAGGATATTTCCATGCTGGTTCCTTTAATAGCGGAACGTTTGGATATAGTTCCTTCCCGCATCAAACAGTGGAAGATCGTGCGGGAATCGGTGGATGCTCGCCGTAAAAAAGTTTACCTGGTGTACACGGTGGAAGTTGAGATAGACGAAGGGCGGGAAAGGATAGAGAGATGGAAGGGCCGTCATGACGTTTTTATAATTACAGGGGATAAACGAAAACCTATCCAACGCGGTACGGAAAAGCTTCTTTATCCTCCGGTCATAGTAGGAGCCGGGCCGGCGGGTATTTTTGCGGCTTTGACCCTGGCCCGGTGGGGTTACCGGCCGGTACTGTTGGAACGGGGAAAGGACGTGGAAAGCCGGGTACGAGATGTGAACAGTTTCTGGAATGCCGGACAACTGGACCCCGAATCCAATGTCCAGTTCGGAGAAGGTGGGGCCGGCACCTTTTCCGACGGAAAACTGACCACTCGGATTAAAGATGGCCGGGTACGGGATGTGCTGGCCCAACTGGTGGAGGCCGGAGCCCCAGAGGAGATTACTTATGTGCAGAAACCCCATATCGGTACTGATCGTTTAAGGAAGGTTATTATTGAACTACGAAAGAAGTTGTTGTCTTTAGGTGGCCGGGTAATCTTTCAGGCCAAAGTTACCGGTTTCCGGGCCGATAACGGCCAATTGACGGCCATTGAAGTAAATCATAAGTATACTTTACCGGTACAGTTAGTTTTATTGGCTATTGGACACAGCGCCAGGGATACTTATGAGGAAATTTATCGCCTCGGAGCCCGTATAGAGCCCAAACCTTTTGCCATAGGGCTTAGAGTGGAACACCCCCAGGAACTTATAGACCGGATGCAGTACGGTTCTTTTGCCGGTCACCCACGCTTAGGGCATGCCGACTACCACCTTACCTACCGCAGCCAGCGCTTTGGACGGGCTGCCTATACCTTCTGTATGTGTCCCGGAGGTTATGTGATAGCCGGAGCTTCGGAACCGGACATGGTGGTAACCAACGGCATGAGTGAGTTTGCGAGAGATTCCGGGGTAGCCAATAGTGCTTTGGTGGCTACAGTCTCTCCTCTTGACTTTCCCGGAGACCACCCTTTGGCCGGAGTGCAATTCCAGCGTCATTGGGAAAGGAAGACATTTATCCTGGGAGGCGGAAATTATCGGGCGCCTGCCCAGTTAGTGGGGGATTTTCTTGCCGACCGGGAAGCCACCTTGGATGGCGCATTGGTCAAGCCGACCTACCGGCCGGGAGTAGTTCCTGCCAACCTGCGCCGGTGCCTGCCTGAAACCGTGGGAGCCACCCTGGCCGAGGCTATCCGCTATTTTGACACCAAGATCAGAGGTTTTGGCCATCCGGGAGCCGTTTTGACCGGGGTGGAAACGAGAACTTCCTCTCCCGTGCGTATTGTGCGTGACGATTCTATGATGTCGGTAAATGTGGGAGGGTTGTATCCGGTTGGAGAAGGGGCAGGGTACGCGGGAGGCATAGTAAGCGCTGCGGTAGACGGGATGAAGGCTGCCGAAAGTATTATCGGTAGATATGCTCTTCCCCGGAGTGATTTTCCTTCGGAAATACTGACTAGGCTGGAAAGGAGTGAACAGTAGCGGTGGGAGTTCTTTTTGGGACCGACGGGGTCAGGGGTAAAGCTAACCAGGAGTTGACTCCTGAACTGGCCTACCGTTTGGGCCGGGCAGGAGCTTATGTTTTGTCCCGGACTGTCGAGGAACCCCGTATAATTGTAGGGAAAGATACCCGCATTTCGGGAGACATGCTGGAAGCCGCCTTGACGGCTGGAATTTGTTCCGTAGGAGTGGATGTGATCCAGGTAGGTGTAATGCCGACGCCGGCTATAGCCTATCTGACCCGCCGGATGGGGGTAACTGCCGGGGTGGTTATATCTGCATCCCACAATCCGGTTGAAGACAACGGTATAAAATTTTTTGGCAATTCCGGTTACAAGCTGCCGGACGAAACAGAAGCTGAAATAGAACGTATCGTACTGAACGGGACGGACAGTTTGCCTTATCCTACCGGCGCTGCCGTGGGAAGGGTGGTCCGCCGGCCAGAAGCTGTGGAACAGTATATAGAATTTCTCAAGAATTCGATAGATACCCGGCTGGAAGGTTTGAAAATAGTAGTAGACTGCGCCAACGGTGCAGCCTACCAGGTGGCTCCCCGGGTGTTGGCTGATTTGGGAGCGAAAGTAGTGCCGATCTTTGCCGAACCGGACGGGGTTAACATTAACCGTGACTGCGGTTCCACCCACCTGCAGAATTTACAAAAAGCCGTAATGGAACACGGAGCGCACCTGGGGTTGGCCCACGATGGTGATGCGGACCGGGTGATAGCGGTAGATGAGAAGGGTGAAGTGGTGGACGGCGACCAGATAATGGTCATCTGCGGCCTGGACCTGAAGGAGCGGGGAAGGTTGCCCGGTGATAAAGTAGTAGTAACCGTTATGAGCAATATGGGATTACACCTGGCCTTCCGGAAAGCCGGAATCAGCGTATTGCAGACAGCTGTAGGAGACCGTTACGTCTTGGAAGAAATGAAGCGTTCCGGGGCTATGTTGGGTGGAGAACAATCGGGGCACATTATTTTTCTGGAACACAGCACGACCGGCGACGGGCTTCTTACGGCTTTACAACTCCTATCAACCGTAGTCAAGCGGGGAAAACCTCTTTCCGAGCTGGCAGCCCAAATGGCCCGTTTGCCGCAAGTAATGGTTAATGTGCCGGTGAGGGACAAAAACAGGCTGGCAGAAAACGATGAGATGCAGAAGGCCATTGCAGAAGCTCAAGCCCGGCTGGGAGAGCGGGGTCGGGTGCTGGTAAGACCTTCTGGAACCGAACCGCTGATCAGAATTATGGCCGAAGGACCGGACGAAAAAGAACTGGAGGAAATCACGTCCGGCCTGGCTGCCGTTGCTAAAGAGCACTTACAATAGTAAAGGGGTGGTCTTAACAGTTTATAATGAGTTTCAAGGGGGTGATAACTTAGGTAATTTATAACGACAGGAGAAAGATTTAGATTTTCAAGCGCCAGGGCCACTTGTAAGCTGTTTACAGGTGGTTGACGAGGAAGGGGTTTATCGAATTATCGGCGGGTGCCCCTCGGTCCGGTCACGACCGTTAACGGTACCTACAAAACCCGGAAGCAATTCCGGGGACAAAGGGTACCAGGTGACACCAAAAAATGAATAGCATTTTCCGTTTGGATGTATAAGAGATAGGGGTGAAAATATGTGCGGTATCGTTGGATACGTTGGCCATAAATCTGCTGTACCGATTTTACTTAAGGGCTTGAAAAAGCTAGAGTACCGGGGTTACGATTCCGCAGGTATTGCTGTTCTCAACTCCGGCAGTATAGATGTAGTAAAAAAAGTGGGTAAGCTGGAGGTACTGGAGGAACATGTGGGCCATAAGAATGGTGGCGCCTGTATTGGTATAGGACATACTCGCTGGGCAACTCACGGTCGTCCTTCCGATACCAACGCCCACCCTCATACCGACTGTACCGGTCGTTTTGCCGTTGTCCATAACGGGATTATCGAAAATTTTCAGGAGTTGCGTGGGTGGTTAAAGGAAGAGGGACACTCATTCAAGTCGGAAACCGACACCGAGGTTTTAGTTCATTTATTTGAACATTTCTACCGGGGAGATCTTGTAACTGCCCTGCGCCAGGTGATGGAAAAAGTGGAAGGTTCCTATGCCATGGTAATCTTATCCCTCGAAAATCCCGGGCAGCTTATAGCGGCGCGGCAGGACAATCCTTTGATCGTGGGCCTGGGAGAAGGAGAAAATTTTATTGCTTCGGATATACCAGCCATTCTCGAACATACCCGGCAGACCTACATCCTTAATGACGGGGAAGTAGTACTGGTAACTTCAGACCAGGTTCAGGTTTTTGACCGGCAGGGAAATCCCGTGCATAAAGAAGTCTTTCATGTCCAGTGGGATATGGAAGCGGCAGAAAAAGGCGGCTATGACCATTTTATGATCAAAGAGATATGCGAGCAGCCCAAAGCAATCAGAGACACGCTTAAAGGACGTTTGGATTTGGAGAAAAAGAAAGTTGTGCTCAAAGAAATTGGGTTGGATAAAGAAGCAATAGAGAGAATCGACAGGATTTTTATTACCGCCTGCGGGACGGCTTACCATGCCGGGCTGGTAGGCAAGTACGTTATCGAGAGAATGGTCCAAATTCCGGTCGAAGTAGATATAGCCTCGGAATTTCGCTACCGGGATCCTTTAATCACAGAAAATTCGCTGGTGATAGTTATCAGCCAGTCGGGAGAGACGGCTGATACCTTGGCGGCTTTGCGCATGGCCCAGAAGAAAGGGGCCCGGGTGCTGGCCATCACCAACGTGGTGGGCAGTTCGGTAGCCCGGGAAGCCGACGATGTGATTTATACCTGGGCCGGTCCGGAGATTGCGGTAGCCTCCACGAAGGCTTATGTAACGCAGTTAATAGCCATATACCTGCTGAGTTGCTACCTAGGCCAACTCCGGGGAACGGTAAGCGGGGAACAGTTGGAAGAGATTATAGAAGCTTTAGTTCGGCTACCCGGCCAGGCGGAAGCTGTCCTGAAGCAGCAGACACAGATTAGGGAGATGGCCCGGCGGTGGGCGAAATGGGAAGACGCCTTCTTTATCGGCAGAAGCCTTGATTACGCTGTGGCTATGGAGGGACAGCTTAAGCTGAAGGAAATTTCCTATATTCATGCTGAGGCCTATGCTGCCGGTGAACTGAAACACGGGACCTTGGCCCTCATAGTGGAAGGAGTCCCGGTCATAGTTTTGGCTACGCAGAAGGAAGTGTACGAGAAGACCATCAGCAACCTGCAGGAAGTGAAGGCCCGGGGTGCTTACATTACGGCAGTGGCCTTTGAAAGCGACCAGGAGATTGGGAAACTGGTGGAGGAGACCATTTACATTCCAGACACCATCTCGCTGGTAGCACCGGTACTGACGGTTATCCCCCTGCAGCTCCTGGCCTACTACGCAGCCGTCGAACGCGGTTCCGACGTCGACAAACCCCGCAACCTGGCCAAAAGCGTGACCGTGGAGTAAAGCAGGCTAAGAGGTTTGGTATTGTTGTCCAAACATAAAAAACTCTGCTCAAAGATAAAAAGGTTTGCTTAAGGATAAAAAAGTCTGCTTAAAATCATGGGGTGTAATGCAGGGAAATCCTGTATATATCCCATGATTTTTTTATGCCCGCGTGTGTACACGGGTGTGTTATCAGTCCATGAGATTAATCCATCTGAAGGTGTAACCCCATCTCCTACCAACCCGGAAAAATTAAATAAATATAGAAAGATCAAGGCTTTGACACCTTCAGGTATGTGTGGAGAAACCGATTTTTAGGGTAGAGTTGGGATAGTAATATGGTGCGGGGGATAACTCTCTCCGTGGTGAATACACCCCCGGTTTCGAGCAGACTTTGCTTATCTTTTTTTACTTACGTTTTTGTTAAGACATGGGAATTTAGTTGACATAACAGGGGAACTACTGGATATAGTTGATATTTAGCAGGAAGATTTATATAATTTATATCTAACTGTATTTTATTTTAAACTGCTGAAATTGAAATTAAGAATTGGAAATTTAATAAGCTGGAGTACTGAATTTTAATTTCTAAGTTAGGTGAAAATGAAATGATAGACAAAGATATCTTTATAAAAGTTTTGATAGAAAGAGTTAAGAAACTTCCTGTTGGGCATTATTTAGATATCAGAAGTTATAAAAGAAATCGTACTGTATTAGTAGTTAAAGAAGATCATGACTCTTTCTTAGTTATAGAAGATGGTTTTTTCAAAGAAGAATTTCATGTAAATTTAGCAAAACTAAAAAAACTGTTTAAAGTAATTCTTAAAAAAGAGTTTCCTCGTAGTCACAAAATTCGGTTATATACTATGGGCAAATACAATGAAAAAGACATTAAAGCTATTAAAAGAAAAAAAATATAACACTTCATAAAGATTTTTATATTAAAAAATAAATCTATTTATGAAAGGCAGTAAGATTAAAACGATGCTTAATTGGGATATTTTAGAAGAAAATGATCTTAAAATTTTAAAATACCTTTACAATATTGAAGCGGACTGCGCCAAGTTTATAAGTCGTAGATTGAGGATAAGCTTAGAGGAAACAATGCAGCGTTTAAAACACCTAGAGAAATTAGGATTTTTAGAGCGTGTAAAAGGGACTTTTCTTAAACGCAAGGACCTTTATAAGCCTAAACATATGAACCACACATATTATAAACTCACTCGTAAAGCTCGTCTTGATATAAGAAGTTGGTATAGAGAAGGATAGAAACCAAAAAGCGTTACGGTCTATTTTTCGGCTATGTCCATAGTTGTTAAGTAAATTATCTTTGTCAGTGCTTCATCGTTTGAATATGCCGTTTTAGTCTTGGTTACTTTCCGTAATTGTTGTGGTTTGTCTGAAGTCCCCCAAAATTGTTCTGTGCCTATCTATCTAAATTACTGCGTCCTCTTTATGGCCTTTCAGTAATTCGGCAACTAGCATCGCGGCGAGAATGAGGGCGGCACCTAAAAGTTGCCGCGGAGTCAGTATTTCACCCAGGAAGAGAAAGGCGAACAAAGCGGCGAAAACAGGTTCGGTAGAAAAGATGATGGCGGTTCTGGTAGGGGTAGTAAAACTCTGCATGGTGGTCTGAATTAAAAAAGCCAGGGCGGTTGCTGGAATGGCGGTGATAAATAGTGCACTTATTACTTCTGACGACAAGCTTCCCGGCGGTATCTCCGTAAACCATCCCCAAATACTGCTGGCCGCCGACACCGTGGCTATTTGCACAGTAGCTAAAAGGGCGGGGTCGAGGTTGGGCGCGTATCGACCTACCAGGATAATATGCAGGGCAAAGGATATGGCACAGAGAAATACCAGAAAGTCACCCCAATTTAATTGGAAACTACTGCCCAGGGACAGGAGGGCAAGTCCCAGCGCGCTTTTTATAACTGCCAGGATTATGGGCCAGGCCGGTGGTTGCCGGGTAATAATAGTGGAAAATAAGGGGACTAGAACCACCGAGAGGCCAGTTATAAACCCTGCATTGGAAGCAGTGGTATACTTTAAACCTACCGTCTGGAATCCATAACCTGCAAACAGGGCGATACCAATTAAAACGCCGGCTACCAGCGTTTCTTTAGTAAAATTTTTTAGCCGGCGGTGATAGATAATCGCAAGAAACAGAGCGGCGATGAAAAAGCGGATGGCATTAAAAAAATGGGGTCCGATATCGTCCAGGGCATTTTTTACCGTTACAAAAGTAAAACCCCAAACCAGGGCAACCATCAATAAGGCTAAGTCTGCTTGAACTTGTGATATTTTCTTGGCCGGTTTCATTGTCCTTCTCCTCCTTGGTTTTTTATTAAGGAAATTTGCAATATTTTGGACAACATAATTTTAACACAAATAAATAGGGTTGTTAGACGAAAAACGGCTGTTTATATACATTGGGCGTAATCTTGATCTATTATTAACGAACCTGATATAATATTTAAAAAATTTTTTTAAATAGAATGGGAGGTGAAACAGGGTGCAGGCTGTGATCTGCCCTGAATGTGGCCGGGAGGTAGACAGCGACGACTTGTACGAAATAAGTGGACGGAAAATGTGCGATGATTGTGCCATGGAGCGGCAGAACAGACCCCAGCCGTGTGATGTATGGGCCGTCCGCATTGCCACCAACACCAGAAGAAGCCTAGGGATGCAGGGTACAGAAGGATTGACGGAGAAACAAAAAGCCATATATGACTTTATTAAATCCCGGAGGGGAGCCACATTAGAGGAGTTGATGCAGCAATTTAATCTTAAGGAAAATGAAATACGCAAGGAAATTGCTATCTTGCGGCATTGCGAGCTGGCCCGAGCTCATAAGAGGGGAAATGAGATCGTATATGTACCCTGGGATTTTGAAGAAGTTATCGGGAGGTCCGATAGATGATGGAAGGGAAAGATATTTTAGCCCGGCTTGAAAAAGGGAAAAGCTTACTTCAGGAAAAGATGCCCGAAGTGGTGGGAAAATTTCAGGAGTTTCATACAACGGTTCTTAAGGAAGGGCATCTTTCCCGGAAGCAGAAAACACTAATTGCCCTGGGGATGGCCCTGGCCCTAAAATGTGAGTATTGTATTGCTCTGCACCTCCGAACAGCAAAAGAACTGGGGATAAGTTTGGAAGAAATTATGGAAGTTTGCGGCATAGCTATGCTAATGCATGGCGGCCCTGGTATGGCCTACAGCACTTTGGTGGCGAGAATATGGGAAGAAATTTAGAGCCGGTGGAACTTTCACAAACCAATATCCGTTGACACCCTCTACCTTTTTAAGGGAGAGGGTTGTTTTAGTTTTGCCTTGTTTTCGCTAAATACCTCGCGTTAAGGATTACCGAACCGGTTTTGGACATAAAATTATGAGGTTGAGCCTGTGGCTATCTTGAAAAAAGCCGTCAAGAGGGAAAGTTTGCTTATTCCACGATCACCGACTCGCGTATCCGGGAAATTATCAGATTTGCCAAGCTGGCGGTTGCGGATAATGCTTCCCGCATAAGCAGTTGCACCCGAATGTAAAAATTGCACAAGGGCTAGAAAACCTTCAAGAAAAGAATTAATTTTAGCAAAACCCAGAAATCACCTTCTTTCTTGTTGAACCCCTTCCATTTTGGCCGGCAGTACTATAAGATTGAAAATCGGGTACTATTTGTACCTCAAAGCCCGGGTAGAGTTAAGAATAGCTAGGAGGGCGACCCCAACGTCGGCAAAAACGGCTTCCCACATGGTAGCCATACCGAAAGAACCTAAGGTGACAAATATAGCTTTAACCCCGAGCGCTAGAACAATGTTTTGAATGATTATTTTCCTGGTATGCCGGGCAACGCCAACCGCTGTAGCCAGCTTGGACGGGGCGTCGTCCATGATAACAACATCAGCGGCTTCAATTGCTGCATCGGAACCCAAGCCGCCCATAGCAACACCGACATCGGCCCGGGTGATTACAGGAGCATCGTTGATACCATCACCTACAAACGCCAGCTTTGCCTTAGCGGGCAGTTCTTTCATTAATTCTTCCACTTTGGATACTTTATCTTCGGGAAGAAGATTGGCAAAAAATGCATCCAAACTTAGTTTGGATGCCACCTTTTTGGCTACGGAGTGGTCGTCGCCGGTCAGCATTAGGGTACGCTTAACACCTAATTTTTTCAGCTCTGTCAAAGCTTTTACTGCATCTTCCTTGATTTCATCTGCAATGGTAATGTAACCGGCAAAAGTACCGTCAACGGCAATATAAACTACTGTCCCTTCCCCTACGCAGTTTTCGTGGACAATACTTTCCCGGTGAAGCAGTCGGTCATTACCTGCGCTAATTTCTTTTCCGTCGTACACTGCCTTGATACCGTGGCCGGAAATTTCCTCATACTTTTCAATCTTATCCTGGTCAATATTGCCTTCATAAGCCTCCAAAATTGACTTGGCAATGGGATGGTTGGAGTTGGCTTCTGCAATAGCTGCATATTTAAGCACCTCTTGTTTCGTAAAACCATTACTGGGCTTTACGTCCGTGACCCGAAATACTCCTTTGGTCAAGGTACCGGTTTTATCAAATACCACAGTATGGAGGTTTGTCAAAGCTTCTAGGTAATTAGCCCCCTTGATCAGCACTCCGCTTTTTGAAGATCCACCTATCCCACCGAAATAACCTAAAGGAATAGAAACTACTAATGCACATGGGCAGGAAATAACCAAGAGAATTAATGCGCGGTATACCCACTCAGAAAAAGTTGCACCCGGTATTATCAACGGAGGAACTACGGCCAAGGCCAGCGCTCCAAATACCACGGCCGGAGTATAATAACGGGAAAACTTAGTAATAAATTTTTCCGTAGGTGCTTTTCTGCTTCCGGCATTTTCCACCAAATCCAGTATTTTTGCCGCTGAAGATTCTTCGAATTTCTTGGTAACTCTAACCGTTAAAAGACCGCTCGTATTTACCATCCCTGCCAGAACTTCGTCTCCCGCCTCGGCCTTTCTGGGTACCGATTCGCCGGTCAAAGCGGAGGTGTCCAGGAAAGAAAAACCTTCTTCTACAATCCCGTCTAAGGGCACTTTTTCTCCCGGTTTAACAACGATAGTATCTCCAACATTTATAGCTTCCGGAGATACTTTTTTTGTATCACCGTTAATTTTTAAATTGGCATATTCAGGCCTAATATCCATCAAGGCCTGTATGGAGCGGCGTGAGCGATTTATAGCCAAGTTTTGGAAGAATTCTCCTATATAGAAAAACAACATTACACCCACTGCTTCAGGCAATTGGTGAATGACGATTGCACCGCCTGTAGCAACAGTCATCAAAAAGTTTTCATTAAAAAAATTCCCTTTGAAAATATTTTTAATGGCTTTTGCCACCACGTTCCAGCCAACCAGCGCATAAGCCGTTATAAAAATTAAATACTCGGCAATGGCATAGGGAGTATGGTGAAGAAAATCTTCAAATATGATACCTATTGCCAATAATAAGAAAGAAATCCCCATGATAATAAGAGGTTTTTTAAAATTCTCGCCGTTTTTTGGAGCAACTTGTTTTTTGGCATCCGAAGGTTCTTCCAGTACTACACCCGGCTCTATGGAATCAATTATTTTTTGAGCTGTGTGGACATGTTTAGGATCAAGCAAAATGGTACCTGAGGCAAAATTAACTTTAACATTTTCCATTCCCTCAAATTCATTAAGAGAACGTTCAATTTTCTCGGCGCAAGTAGCGCAGTCAAGTCCTTTGAGAATATACTTTTTCAAATTATGCTTGTCCGAGAACAACTTTGTACCCGACGCAATGCGATTTATCATAGTTTTGGTTTCTGACAAGATAAAAACCTCCTAATTTTGAACATTTGAATATATATTCATATTTTTATTATAGATGGTATAAGCTCAATGTCAATATAGAAATAAGGCATATGTATTTTTGTTCAAGTGTTGAAATGATATAATATACATATCCATTATGGTGAACTAATTTAGGGTGGGGTTTCATGGAAAAGAAAACAGAAACATGTGAGGCTTTCTGCTTTGATGCAGAAGCCGTCATGCAGGTTAAAGAAAAGTTGCTGGCGGAGGAAGAAGTTTCCTATATGGCGGAGACATTTAAGGTACTTGGTGATAGAACCAGGATTAATATTTTACAGGCCTTAATGCAAAAGGAATTATGTGTTTGTGATTTATCTGCGGTGCTGGAAATGAGCCCTTCGGCAGTTTCCCACCAACTGCGTGTCTTAAGAAATGCAAGGTTAGTTAAATATCGTAAAGAGGGGAAAAACGTATATTATTCAATTGACGACCAGCATGTCGCTGTCCTTTTCGAGCAAGTTTTAGAACACGTGCGGCACGGTTGATCGGTTCTTTATAACCGGTTAGGGTAAAAGGTTTTGAGAGTAGCTAAAACCGATTAGCTATTCTTATTTTGTTTAGCCTGCTGATCATTCATAAATTTTTAGTCAAAAGGAGGATTTGAATGGTCGTTAGAGAATATGTCTTGGGGTGATTTTTTGAGAAGTGAAAAGTGTTGGTCTATTTTAGTTAACAGCAATTTTATGCAAAAATTTTTCTAATAAAGTATGAAATAGGGGGATGTAAGAGTGCGTAAAACAGTTCAGTTGCTCCAAGAGTTTTCAATTCCGTTGATTGCCGGAGTGGTCGTGGCGCTAATATGGGCCAATGTTTCACCGCACAGCTATCATGAATTTATTGAAAAGGAATTGTTTTTTGGTGCTAATTTTCATTTTCTGGTCAATGATATTTTCATGCTATTTTTCTTTGCCATAGCCGGCGTTGAAATTACCCAAAGTGTTTTACCTGGTGGAGATTTAAATCCGATTAAGAAGGCGATTAATCCCCTCTATGCTACTTTAGGCGGGGTATTAGGGCCGGTTGCCGTGTATTTAAGCCTAAATGCTCTCATTGGTTCCCCGGAGTTGGTCAGAGGCTGGGGAATTCCTACCGCTACCGATATTGCTTTAGCCTGGTTGGTGGCCAGATTTGTGTTTGGTGCGGCTCACCCGGCAGTAAAGTTTCTGTTGTTACTTGCCATAGCTGATGATGCTATCGGGTTGTTCATTATTGCTGTCTTTTACCCAGACCCGACACATCCCACGGAGCCTATCTGGTTGTTACTGGTTCTTGCCGGTATGGCCCTAGCATTTATATTAAGAAAAATGAAAGTAAGAAATTATTGGCCGTACATTTTGGGAGGAGGAATTCTAAGCTGGACTGGCTTGCATAATGCTCACCTCCATCCGGCGTTGGCTTTGGTATTTATTGTTCCATTCCTACCTCATCCGGCTAAAGAAACAGGGCGCTTATTTGAAGAAGACCTGGAAGAGCACTCTACTCTCTCCCAATTTGAGCATGAGTGGAAAGTTATTGTAGATTTCGGGTTGTTTTTCTTCGGCTTGGCCAATGCGGGGGTTGAATTTTCAGAGATAGGAACTGCAACCTGGTTGGTATTTTTCGGTCTACTGGTCGGCAAAACGGTAGGTATCTATCTGTTGGGCAATTTGGCGAAACTGTTAGGTTTCCCGTTACCGAACGGCATGGGTCAGAAAGAACTTTTCCTTGCCGGCCTGGTGGCGGCAATAGGATTAACAGTGGCGTTGTTTGTAGCGGGAGCAGCATTTACTAATCCGGAAATCCAGGGTGCGGCCAAGATGGGAGCCCTGTTCAGTGGAGCCAATGCCATTCTCGCTATCATTCTGGGTAAAGTTCTGCGGATACAAAAAGTGAGAGAAAGAGAAAACCCGGCTTAGCGGAACGAAGAAATAGTTTCCTAGTAGTGACAATTGATATTTCTTTATGTTATAATCTTTTTAAGCTAGAGCGGTGTCGAGCTAAGTTTTAAAACCTAATAAAATAAGATTAGATGGAGAAGAGTTGAGGCGAGTATGAGTCAGGTCGAGAGGAGATGAATATGTTTTTCCGGCCAGGCTTATGCCTGGCTTTCTTAGTATACCTTTGCAAGGCACAATTGTCCGATTAAAAGTAGGCTTGGGGTGCCGAAAACAGACAATTTAACAGATTGCGCAACAGTTTGGCCCAATGGGGGGTTGGAAGTGAAACAATTGTTGATGGGGAACGAAGCTATCGCCCGGGGTGCGGTTGAAGCAGGGATAGATGTGGCTACGGCCTACCCGGGAACGCCCTCATCAGAAGTATTTATGGCTCTCGCAAAAATGGCCCCAGAACATGGCTTCTATGCCGAATACTCTGCGAATGAAAAGGTGGCCCTGGAAGTGGCGGCAGGGGCCGCCTATGCCGGGGCCAGGAGCATCGTCTCCATGAAACAAGTAGGTTTAAATGTGGCTGCAGACCCGTTAATGAGTCTGGCTTACATAGGAGTCAAAGGTGGATTGGTTCTGGTGGTAGCTGATGACCCGGGGCCCCACAGTTCCCAAACCGAACAGGATACGCGTAAATTCGGCCAATTCGCCAAACTGCCGGTTTTTAATCCGGGCACGCCTCAAGAAGCCAAAGATATGACCCTGGCGGCCTTTGAAACTTCGGAAAAATTGGGTCTACCAGTGATCTTACGTCCTACCACCCGTACCTGCCACGTGTGCCAGGATGTGGAGGTGGGGGAAGTAAGGAAATCCAAAAAGGTAATAAGATTTGAGAAAGACCCTAAGTGGGTAATCATGCCCAAACTTTCTTACCTTAAGCACCAAGAGTTGAATGTTAAATATTTGAAAGCGGCAGAGATGTTTGAAACTTCACCTTTTAACGAAAGCCTTATTAGAGGGAACCAAGGAATCATTACTACCGGAGTTAGCTACAATTATGTAATGGAAGCCCTGGAGATCTTAGGGGAGAATCTATCCGTACTGAAGATTGGCACCTATCCGATACCGGAAAAAATGGTGACTAACTTTTTGAAGCAAATGGATACGGTACTGGTGGTGGAAGAACAAGAACCCGTGCTGGAAGATGAAGTGATAAAACTGGCCTGGAAGAATAATTTGAGGGTGGATATAAGCGGCAAACATAATAACGATGTTCCTCGTGAAGGAGAGCTTGATACGGACAAGGTTATGGCAATCATTCGTAAGTTCTTAGGGTTACCTGAGGAAACGGTTTCTCCTGTCTCGCCGCCGGAGTTACCCTTAAGGCCACCTACCCTGTGTGCCGGGTGTCCCCACCGGGCTTCGTTTTACGTTTTTAAAAAAGCAGTGAGGAAAATGGACGCCATTTTTACAGGGGATATCGGATGCTATACCCTGGGAAACGCTCCTCCCCTGGAGGCTCTGGATACGTGCCTTTGTATGGGAGCCGGAGTAACCCAGGCCCAGGGTTTGAAGAGGGTGGAGCCCGAGAGAAAATTGGTAGCCTTCATAGGAGATTCCACCTTTTTTCATACGGGGATACCCGGGCTGATTAATGCGGTTTACAACCAGACCGATATAACCGTGGTAATTTTGGACAACCGTACCACGGCCATGACCGGCTTCCAACCCCACCCGGGCCTGCCGCAGACGGCTATGGGCACCAAGGAAGAGGCTATCGATCTAGAAGTTCTGGTCAAGGCCTGCGGGGTGAGAAATGTTTATAAAGCGGATCCTTACGATTTGGAGCAAGCCCAAAAAATTGCGGCAAGAGCTCTGGAAGACAACGGCCCTTCAGTAGTTATTATGAAGCGGGAATGTGTTCACTTGGTCCGTCCTTCTATCCGTTATGAAGTCGAAACGGATAAATGCAACAATTGTGGGGTTTGCTATAAGACCTTTGGTTGCCCTGCTTTATTCAAGGAAGATGACGGGGTAAAGATTATGGATGACTGTAACGGGTGCTCTGTCTGCAGTCAAATTTGTCCTTCCGGCGCCATCAAGCCGGTTAGACATTCTTGACGGGTTAGAACTTCATGAACAGTTCAGGAGGTGGGACTATAAGATTTGATATCGTGATAAATGGTGTAGGAGGGCAAGGGGTGGTCCTGGCCTCCCGGATAATAGCCCAAACGGCCATGAAAAACGGCTGGCAAGTACGCACTTCAGAGATTCACGGGATGGCGCAAAGAGGAGGGGCGGTAACCAGCCACGTACGGATCGGGAAAAACCTCTTTGGGGCTTTAATACCTAACGGGGCTGCTGATATTCTACTGGGTTTTGAGTTGGCTGAAACGGTAAGAGGACTGGAAAAATTAAAGGCCGGTGGAAAAATTATTGCCAACTCTGCCAAGGTTGTTCCTGTTTCAGTTACCATGGGGAAAACCAAATATCCGGACCAAGAAATTTTGCAATATTTAAAAAAACAACCTTACGATTTAACTCTTGTCGATGCTCACTCGCTGGCCTTAAAAGCAGGCCATTATAAAGCAGTTAACATGGTGCTATTAGGTGTCCTTGCAGCCCAAAAGTTGCCCTTTGCTGGAGACGGACTGTTGAGTACTGCTTTGGAACTATTGCCGGCTAAACTACACGAGGTTAATGTCAAAGCGTTCTACCTGGGCAAACAAACGGGGGAGGGATATTATGGGCATTCCGCTGCCATATCCTAGTGTGGAAGCTGTTTTCAGGCAACAGGAATCCATCTTGCCGGGCCTGATTGAGAGGTTAATGAAAAAGTCTCCTTTTTACCGACGCAAGTTAAAGGAAGCCGGGGTAGAACCGGGGGATATTACCACCATTGAGGACCTGAGCAAGGTGCCGTTTACCACCAAAAGTGAATTAAGAGAAGAATATCCCTTGGGTTTGATGGCGGTGGATGAAGAAGAGGTGATACGCATTCATTCCTCTTCTGGAACTACCGGCAAACCTATTATTGTACCGTATACCAAACGTGACGTGGAATCTTGGATAGAGATGTTTGCGCGGTGTTACGAATTGGCCGGTGTAACTAAAAAAGATCGGGTACAGGTAACGCCCGGTTACGGCCTTTGGACTGCCGGCATAGGGTTTCAGGCCGGAGTGGAATACTTGGGGGCCATGGCCATCCCTACGGGCCCCGGTAACACCGAAAAACAGCTGGAAATGATGATGGATCTTAAGTCCACAGTACTTTGTGCCACTTCCTCTTATGCTCTGTTGCTGGCTGAAGAAATACGCCGCCGCAATCTGAAAGATAAAATTCATTTAAGAATTGGCATTTTTGGTTCTGAACGTTGGGGCGAGAAAATGCGGCGCAAGATAGAGGATTACCTGGGTATTGAGAGTTTTGACATTTATGGCCTTACCGAAGTTTATGGACCGGGCATTGCCATCGATTGTCGTGAGCACCACGGCCTGCATTTTTGGTCGGATCATCTGCTTTTTGAGATTATTGATCCTGTAACCGGCAAACAGTTACCTGTTGGAGAACAGGGTGAACTGGTAATTACTACTCTTACCAAAGAAGGCATGCCTTTGTTACGGTACCGGACTCATGATATTACTCGCATTATTCCTGAATTTTGCTCCTGTGGAAATCCTTATCCCATGATAGACAGGATACTGGGTCGTACCGATGACATGATTAAAGTTAAGGGAGTAAATATTTATCCGGGCCAGATAGATCACGTGTTGCGTATTACCGAAGGATGTGGCAGCGAATATCAGATTCATCTTTTCAGGGAGCAGGGAAAGGATAAAATTCTCATCAAAGCAGAGGGTGAAGAAGGATCCGATTTAACGGCGGTAAGGGAACAGTTGCAGAAAAATATTAAGGCGAAGATTGGTATCCATGCCGAGGTAGAGTTGTTGCCCATGGGTTCCCTGCCGAGGAGTGAAAAGAAAACCAAAAGAGTTTTTGATAATCGAGAGGGTATATAATTTTAACTTGTCGGGGGTTAGATCATGAAAAATAAGGTTCTATTGTTGGCCATGGCTGGGATGTTAATGGCAAGTCTTCTTTTATCCGGTTGTACCGCCGGAAAGGAAACGACGACTGCTAAACCTGAAACAGGTAAGGAAGCGGAAACGGTAGAGCCTATATCCTTGAAGTATGCTTTCTTTGCACCCGCCGGAACCTTTCCTGCTGTTCAGATGGAGAAATGGGCTGAAGAGGTGGAAAAGCGTACCAACGGTAAGGTTAAGGTAGAAACTTTTCCCGGTGGAACGCTCCTCGGGGCCAAGAACATGTACGACGGGGTATTACAGGGCGTAGCCGATATTGGTTTATCCTGTCCCTCCTATGAACCGGGACGCTTTCCGTTACTGTCGCTGGTAGATCTACCTGTTTCTTTCCCCAATGCTAAAGTGGCCAGTCTGGTACTATGGGATCTGGTTCAGGAGTTCCAGCCTGAATCCCTAAAAGATTTCAAAGTAGTGACGGTGTTCGCTACTGAGCCGGCCTATATTCAATCGGTTAGTCCGGTAAGAAACTTGGATGATATTAAAGGTATGGAGCTAAGGACCCCTGGAACGGGGGTACCGGTACTGGAAGCTTTGGGGGCAGCCCCGGTTGGTATGCCTCAGTCGGAAGTTTCCCAAGCCTTACAAACGGGAGCAATTGAAGGTTATGTTTCTTCCCGGGAAGTACTTAAGGACCTTAAATATGCGGAAAAGGTAAAGTATGTTACCGACTATCCTACCTTTGTGATCTCGTTTGCTGCTTTGATGAATAAAGATGTATGGAATTCCCTGCCCGCAGATGTGCAAAAAGTTATTGATGACTTGGGAAGGGAAATGGCCCTCTGGACCGGGGAATATCTTGATGAGCACGTGAAAGAAGCCGTGGACTGGGCGATAAAGGAACAGGGAGTACAAATTGTGACGCTTTCGCCGGAGGAAAAAGCTAAATGGGATGCAGAGCTGGCGTCACTGCAGGATGAAGCCGTAGAAAAACTAGAGGCCCAAGGACTGCCCGCGCGTGAGTTTATGGACAGGCTCTATGAGCTCCGGGACAAATACAGCAAAGAGTATCAGTAGGTGAAAGATAAAACCAAAAATCTTCCGGACAGAGAGGGGCGTCCGATGCCTGTTAGGTTAGGGAAGGGGCAGGACGCCCTGCTGCTATTATATTAAGCTCCTCCGGAGTAGTGGCAAATAACCTGGAGGGAGGAGAACTGTCTTGCGCTATTTGGAGCAAATAAGTATACGAGTAAATCAATTGCTGTTTTGGATAGCTGGAGTCGCCCTAATATCCATGATGTTGCTGGCGGTTGCCAACATGGTCCTTCGCGTGGTTTATGTGCCTTTCGGAGCTACGGCGGAGGTTATAGGCTGGTTGGCCGCCATTACTACAGCTTTTTCCCTGGGATACACCCAAATTAAACGGGCTCATGTGACTATAGACCTATTAGTATCTCGGTTTCCTCCCCGGATTCAGGCTTTTATCGACACTATTATCCACTTCCTGAGCACGACTGTATTTGCCCTCGCAGCCTGGCAAACGTTTCTTTATGCCGCTCACCTGCGGCAACTTGGTTCGCTATCGGAAACATTACGGGTGCCGTATTACCCCTTGGTCTACCTGGTGGCAATGGGTCTTGCCTGCTTAGCTTTTGCTTTATTAATTGATTTACTTAAGTCAGTGCTAGGAGTGATTAACAAATGAGTCCTGTCGCTATGGCCCTTATCGGAATAGCAGTCATGCTCTTACTCATGCTCCTGGGCATGCCCATAGGATTTGCCATGCTTTTTGCTGGCTTTCTGGGACTCTCTATTGTGGCGTCACCGCAGGCGGCTTTAAGCATTTTAAGCACCGACTTATGGCAGCAGTTTTCATCGTACGGTCTCAGCGTGATTCCTCTTTTTGTTCTGATGGGTCAAATCGTCTTTCGTTCCGGAGCGACGGAAGGTCTGTATAATGCTGCCTATAAATGGGTTGGTCATATGAACGGCGGTATAGCTGGGACTACTATAGCGGCAAGTACCGGTTTTGCAGCTATCTGCGGTTCTAATGCAGCCACCACCGCTACCATGGGTACGATAGCTCTCCCCGAAATGAAAAAATACCGGTATGACCGGGCGCTGAGCGCAGGTACGGTGGCCGTTGGAGGTACCCTCGGGGTGGTAATCCCACCCAGTGTAGTGCTCATCGTTATTGCTCTACAGACAGAACAATCGGTAGGCAGACTCTTTATCGCTAGTATTTTACCGGGTATTCTACTGGCGAGTTTGTTCTTACTTACCGTTTTTTTGGTCTGCCGCAAGAATCCAGAACTTGGGCCCGCCGGACCGAGAAGCAGTTTTAAAGAAAAGTTAACTTCTTTATCTGGTGTCATAGAGGTATTGGTCCTCTTCGGTCTGGTTATCGGCGGCCTTTATGCCGGCTGGTTTACTCCTACGGAAGCCGGAGCCGCAGGTTCTTTCTGTGCGCTAGTTATTGCTCTTGTACGGCGGAAACTTTCCTGGAAGAACTTTTCTTTGGCTGTTGTTGAAACCTTGCGAACTTCTGCCATGGTCATAATGCTGGTCGCAGGTGCGGTAATGTTCGGGCGATTTTTGACCATTACCAGGCTGCCTTTCTACTTAGCGGAATGGGCAGCAGGTTTACCTGTACCGCCGATTTTCATTCTCGTTATTATAATACTTATTTATTTAATTGGCGGAGCACTGATGGATGCCCTGGGTTTTCTAACCCTCAGCATTCCTATCTTTTTTCCGTTAGCCACAGAGCTGGGTTACGATCCCATGTGGTATACCGTATTAATAACCATCATCACTACCATGGGCGCCATTACACCACCGGTGGGGATAAATGTCTACGTTGTTAACGGGATAGCTCCTGAAATACCGGTAGAAACTGTTTTTAAAGGGGTCAGTATCTTTCTGGTTGCTTACATAGTGTGTGTAATCCTGCTGATATTGTTTCCGCAGATAGCATTGTTCCTGCCTCAACTTTTGTATTAACTACCGCTAATTAGAACTGTGATTTTGGCCCCCTGTAAAAGGGGAGCTAACAAGGGCAAGAGAAAAGTTGCTGTTCAGGCCAAGGAAGAGGGGATCGATTACGCTCATAACTTTATTGATGAATCCTCCCGTGGCGAAGACCGTCACGCCCAGGCACTGGAGGACCTGCTGCAGCACTACTTCAAATAGAGGAAGACACTTCGGTACAGCATATTATCCGCAAAAAGTCCCCGGCCTCGCACTTCTGTGAGGCCGGGGACTTTTAACTAACTTATTCCATTGTTTCCATCCAGCGCTTAATCTCCTCTTCTGTCAGGGGGCCTAGCTTATAGTAGCGAATAATTCCTTTACTGTCTATAAAGTAGCTTGTAGGAACCCCCCTTACTTTGTAGGTGTTTTGAACATCATAATTTTTATCGAGCAGTACGGTGAATGTGTAATGCCCTTCTTCGAGGAAATCCCGGATTTTCTCTTCAGTCTCCCTGTACATAATGTTAACTGCCAGGACGGCCACTTCGCCTGAGTGTGCTTCGTGATAACTCTGGATGTCGGGCATTTCTGCCCTGCAGGGAGGACACCAGCTGGCCCAGAAGTTGAGCAGAACTTTCTTGCCCCTGTAGTCACTGAGAGAAACTTTTTTCCCGTCTAGGGTGGTGAGGGTGAAATCGGGAGCTTGCTCCCCCACTGCGAGAAACATGGAGTCGGCCTGGAAAGGTTTGTCCTCTTTGGCAACATCAATGCTGTCTGCCTCGGCTTTTTCTCCGGAAGCGGATCCGGTGTCTTCCCCTGCCCGGGTAACAGGGGAAATTCCTGTAGAATACCAGAAGACAACTGTTGCGGCAAGAATAATAATTACAGCTAGCAACAATCCTGTTTTGCGGTTCATAATTGTCATCCTTTCTTGAAGTGATTGATGAATTTAGAAGCTTAGGCTAGCCAGGCGGTCAAAATAGAGCATGATACCCAGAACAACGAGCAGTACTCCGCCAATACGGCTTACCCAGGGTAAGTAGCGGCTGAAGCGCCGGTGAAAGCCGGCGAAATATTCCAGAAGTACCGCCGCCAGGAAAAACGGCACACCCAGACCCAGGGAATACACTGCCAGAAGCCAGGCACCGGTTGCCACTGTTTTGACTGTACCGGCGTAAATTAGGATGGAAGCCAGGATCGGACTTATGCAAGGTGTCCAGCCGGCTGCAAAGGCCATCCCCATTAATATTGCAGAAAGAAAGCCCTTGGTTTTCGGCAGGAAACTTACCCTTCTTTCGCGATAAAGAAATCTTAACGGCATAAGACCTGTTAAGTATATGCCGAAAATAATTACCAGAATTCCGCCAATTTTTCTGATTGTATCTTGATACCTGTAAAAGAAACTGCCTATCAGACTTGCCGTGGAGCCCAGCGCCACGAATACCAGTGTAAAGCCCAGAATAAATCCGCTTGCCCTTGTTATAAGCAGCCAGCGTTCCCTGTTATTTCTTTTTTTGTGCAGCTCTGCACTTGATGACCCCACAAGGTAACTGAAATAAGCAGGTATCAGCGGCAGAACGCACGGTGAAAGGAACGAAGCCAGTCCGGCTCCAAAGGCAAGCCAGACGGTGAGATTGTCGGAGGCCACCTGATCACTCCTTTGCTTTCTTTCAGATATCTTTCAGAATATATTATAAAGAGCTAAGACACAGTAATACTGTACATACACATTGGGGCGAGCTTTGGTGAAACCGTGTGCGGAAAGTGCTACCGTGAATTACTTTGTCAAATTTTGAGAAATTTTTGCACTACATTGCGTAGTGTAAATGCCGGAAAAAATACTGCCAGTCGTGCCTTGATTCAGACACACCTGGTCAGCAAAAGCATTATAGTGACAAGAATTATAGCGGCGGTCAACAATACCTGTCCTTTCCGGACGATTGTAATTTTAGCTGATTTCTCGCCTTCAATTAACTGGGTAATCCGCAGTTCTGCTGTCCCGATAATTCCAACCCTCGCTGCAAGGTCTGAACGGCTGGCCGTCTGCGCCTGCAACAGCTTCTGCAGCGCCAGCGCTAGGCCTAAGTTGTCGCCCTGTACTCTAACGGCAGAAGCGTCGGCAGCAAGTTCCCGGTTGCATTTAAATGCCCCGTAGAGCTGTCCGGCCAGGGGTATGAAAAACAGACTCCTGGCGATGGCACCGCCAAGCGTAATTTTTAAGGGGTCGTATTCGATCAGGTGGTAATTTTCATGCAAAAGGACTGCTTCCAGTTCTTCAGTAGTCAAAGTGTTAAATAATCCTCTGGAGAGAACAATTCGTGGCTTTAACAAGCCGCAGACGAATGCGTAAGGCTCGGTATCTACTGTATAAAAAATTTTACCTTGTAAACCGTATTTTCTTGTTAAATTTTCAAGTTCAGCCGGCAGGGAAATCTTCAATTCCTGCAGCCTGCCAAGCAATTTTTGATTATTACGAAGCTGCTGCCAGAGGTAAGAACCGCCGCGTAAAACCATTGTAAACAGCAGCACAGCTAACAATGTCATGGTCGTCAATTGCCATTTTATATTTTGCAAAAATTGCGGGCAGAAGGCAAAAAAACCGTGCTTGAGATTTATGGCGTACCATTTATAAAAAATATATGCTCCCAAAACACCATAAACCACAACAGCCAGTGCAAGGAGTCCGTAAAGGGCATTTTGTGACCGTCGGTGAGGGGCGGTCAATTTATTAAGTTTCATTTTTATCCTTCTTCCGCCGGATCAAACTTTCCAATCTGCTGAGATAATCGGGATTGACCTCTGCCATAGCCTCCACAAAATGAGCTATGGTGCTTTCACCGAAATCCTCCAAAAGACCCCTTGCCACCCGGCGTGAGACATTGCCCAAAAAATCTGCCTTGCTGATAGTAGCCCTGTAGTGGAAAGAGTTGCTTATCTTTTCCTTTTCTAACAAACCTTTATTTACAAGACGGTTCATAACTGTCATGACGGTGTTGAAGGATATTTCGCGCTGGGTCAGGATTTTTTCCTGAACTTCGCGAATAGTGACTTTTCCGGAAGCCTGCCAAATTATTTCCATAATTTCTGCTTCCAGACTTCCCAAAACCCTTTCTGTTCCCGTTTTGTTGAGGTAGAAGGTTTGAATTTGTTTCTGCTGTTTTGAAATAACAATCACCACCTGCACTACACAACATAGTGTTAAAGTAATTATATCGTGAGTGTAGGACAATTACAATACTATTTAAAAACATAATGTTATTTAAAAATATTGGTTCTCCCTCAATGATTGTGATAAAATAAATGAACGACAGCCAAGACATTTTTGACACAGAGGAGCGTAGAAAGTGGCGAATGTCGGTAAACAACTTGGTCCGCCCCAGGTGCTGGTCTTAGGGTTTCTGGGAGTTATTTTGGTGGGGACCATCTTGTTGAGTCTTCCTATTTCCAGTGCAGATGGGACGCGTACTAATTTTATCGACGCCCTGTTCACGGCAACGTCGGCAGTATGTGTGACCGGCTTGGTGGTAGTGGATACCGGGACTTACTGGTCTACTTTCGGGCAAGTAATTATATTGATACTTATTGAAGTCGGCGGTTTGGGTTTTATGACCTTTGCCACGCTGTTTGCCATTTTGTTGGGAAAGAAGATAGGCCTGCGGGAAAGACTTTTATTGCAGGAAGCTCTTAACAAGATTTCTTTTGACGGGGTTGTCCGCCTGGTTAAACATATTGTATTGATTACTTTCTCCATCCAAGGGTTGGCCGCTTTAATTCTTGCCGCCCGTTGGTTGGAATTACTGGGGTGGAAAAAAGCTTTATATTACGGTATTTTTCATGCCGTTTCCGCTTTTAATAATGCAGGATTTGATATTTTTGGCGGTGTTACCGGGCCGTTTAGCAGCCTATCTTCCTTTGTCGGTGATCCTTTAGTAAATCTGGTGATATCTGGACTATTTATCACAGGTGGAATTGGCTTTTCGGTTATTGTAGACATATTTACCAAGCGGAACTGGAGAAAACTATCTCTGCATTCCAAAATAGTGTTGACTATGACCGCTGTTTTGATAGCGGCGGGTTTTCTGGGGGTTCTGGTACTGGAGGCGGGAAATCCAAAGACACTGCAAAATTTAAGCTGGGGTGAAAAAATAATGGCGGCCTTTTTTCAGGGGGTAACGCCGCGGACGGCGGGATTTAACACTATCAATATCGCGGATCTTACTTCGGCAACCCAGCTTCTGCTTATAGTTTTGATGTTTATAGGTGCCTCTCCTGGATCTACCGGTGGCGGTATTAAAACCTCGACTTTTGCGGGACTTTTAAGCGCGGTAAGAGCGACTATACTCGGTCAAGAGGATGTAACTGCTTACGGGAGAAGAATTCCCCGGGGCCTTATAAATAAAGCAGTTGCTGTAACTTTTGTGGCGTTTTGTCTCATAATGGTCATGACTTTGTTGTTGCTAATTACCGAAAAGGCAGATTTTCTAACCACTTTGTTTGAAACGACTTCTGCCTTTGGTACCGTAGGGTTATCCATGGGTCTAACTCCCCGGCTCACTCTCTTAGGGCGTTTGATTATCATAATTACTATGTTTGTCGGCAGGGTAGGGCCGCTGACTTTGGCCTTCGCCATTGCCCAAAGAAGGAAAAAGACCAGCATAAGATACCCGGAAGATAAGATATTGATTGGCTAAGATGTTAGTCTAAATTTAAGCGGGTAGGAAATTCCCCTGCCCGCTTTTCACATCCCCAAAATTTTCTTCAATTTCTTGGCTTGATTACGGCTGACCGGGACTTCGCTTCTAGTATCATCGTCTACAATCAAAATGTAGGTGCCGTTAAAAAGCGGAATTATTTCCTTAACCTTGGTCAGGTTGACAATGTAACAGCGATGAGTGCGGAAGAAGTTCTTGTCGTCAAGACGTGTCTCCAGGTCTTTTAAGGTGAAACGGGTGAGCATGCATTCATCACGGGTCTTAATATAGACGTTGTCGTTTTCCGTATAGGCGAAAATGATTTCATCCTCCGCTACCAATACGGTTTTACCCTCTTTTTCTACAGGAATACGATCAATACGCACCGTAGTTCCATTAATTTTAGATTGTTGAGACTGGAGTTGTCGGTTGCCTTTGGCCTGGTTTTTTTCTACTAGTTGAATGACTTTGTTGATAGCCTGGGCGAGGCGTTTTTCGTCAAAAGGTTTCAGTAGATAATCCACTGCATTAACTTCGAAAGCTTTAACGGCGTATTCCTCATAGGCGGTAGTAAATATAATATACGGCCGCTGGGTACTTTCCTGGATGGCCGCACTCAGTTCGAGGCCGTTCATACCGGGCATTTCAATATCCAAAAATAATATGGAATAGTCCATAGCTTTAATTAATTTTAAAGCTTCTCGGGCGTTAGTAGCTTCTCCCACTACCTCCACATTATCAAACTGATCCAGCATATATCGCAGTTCTTTACGGGCCGGATATTCGTCGTCAACGATTAGCGCTTTCAACTTCATAATAAGGCAGGCCTCCTTGACCGGCTCTCTCTTCCGTATCTATCTGAACATCCAGGGGAATCCTGAGATAAATAACTGTACCTTCACCCGCACAACTTACTATCTGCAAACCGTATTCCTCTCCGTACAAGCTCTGTAACCGCTGGTGAACATTGCTCAGTCCCACACCGTTTCCTGAACCATACCCCGGTTGCAAAACCAGGTTTAATTTGTCTGCCGGTATTCCTACACCGTCATCGGCTACACTCATTACAAGCTCATTGTTTTCTACTCGAGCCGAAATTTTTACCGTTCCGGTACCTTCTTTCGGGGTAATTCCATGCTTAACCGCATTTTCTACCAGAGGCTGAAGGCTGAAAACCGGAACTTTGTAATCCAGCAAATTTTTGTCCACATCTTTTACAATACGCAGCTTATCGCCGAAACGGGCTTTCTCCAGCACCAGATAAGTATTGACACATTCCAACTCTTCCCGGAGGGTTATTAAATGGCCATGACGCTTCAGAGTCTGGCGGAAAAAGTCAGCTAATCGAATCAAAAGTCTTCTGGCTCGTGTAGGATTAGTACGACTGTACATAATGATAGTATTCAGAACGTTAAAGAAGAAATGAGGGTTAATTTGGGCATGTAAGGCATCGAGTTTAGCCAAAGTAAGCAACTGAGTCTGTCGGTCCAGTTCAGCCAGTTCAATCTGCATACTGAGAAGTTGGGCAATACCGATCGCCAGGCGAATAACATGAGGGGGAAGTTGCCCTTCGGTGGTTTGATATAGCTTTAACGTTCCCACCACCTCGTCGCGACATTTTAACGGTACAATGACCGCTGCAGCCAGAGGACAGTCGCAGTTAGTCATAGGGCAGTTCAGTTGTTTGGTAGTTTGAACTACCTTATACTGACCGGTAGCTATGACTTCTTTGGTAGCTTCCGTCAGAATTCTGTCTCCCGGCTGGTGTTTTTCGCAACCGACTCCTAGGTAGGCCAGAACTTTCTCCCGGTCCGTAACCGCTACAGCGGGAACTTCGGCAATTTTTTGAATAATTTCCGCCGTCTTGCGGGCTGTAGTTTCGTTAAGGCCTCTACGCAAGTAGGGTAGAGTCTCATGGGCAATCTGTACGGTGGGATCAACGGGAGGCATTTCCTTTTCCGAATCCCCTTTTGGTTCGTCACTGGTGGACTGAGGAGAAAATGCCAGCCACTTGCGGAAAACAGCTAAAGTAACAACGTTGGTTGTGAACAAGGCGGCGATTATTTGCCAGGCTTCAATGTCCAACAGTTTAACGATGATCAACAATTGAACTCCGCTTACTGCTCCGGCGAGACTTAAAATTTTCAGCAACACGACTTACTTCACCCCCTCCGTTATATCGGCGAATATTAATAATATTTCGACAATAGCATAGATATTCCTGCCACAAGGTACTTAGAACAAGATGATTTTAAAAGCCTGTTTTTGGGTGAATGGTTATTATTTGCTATTAATATATGCTTTTTGGGGGGTTAACGGTTAAAAGGGTTAAGAGGTCGCTCCGGAGAGCGACCTTTTGGGCGGGAGGATGCTCAGCATTTCTTCAACCTCAGGCATTTCAGCTAAAAGCGAAACTATGATGATGGTTAGGCTGGCGAGGAGGCCGCTACAAAGTGCATTTCATGTCTCGCGTACGATGCGCCCTGAGCCGAGCCAGGCTGCCAGAGCGAAAATAAGATACAGAGCCTGGGTGGCTTGGTTTCCCTGCAGGATCAACTGAAGGCCGATTCCCAGGCCCAAGGCAGGGATGGCCAGGATGAGGGTGCGCATTATACGCTCGAAACCCGGGTTGGGGGGGAGGGGCCAAAAGCGGGAGAACAGTACTCCCAGCCCTACTCCAAGCCCGACAACGACGATGATCTGAAGGAAAACCAGGGGAGTAGGAAAGGGCCAGTTGGCCAGATAATGACCGGTGAGATAAAAGACTTGTAGGAAGAGAGAAAATCCCAGGACTGTACGCAAAGATCTTAACCCCAGGTCAGGCAGGAGGAAGTATAGAGCTAGAGTAACGCCTGCTAGCAGTAGAGTCCATACCGGCATTTCTACACTCCTCTCTTGAAAAAAATTGTATCCTATGGGAATAACTTTAACCATTTTTTGGTGAAGAATAAATTTGTATATAATAGGGAAAGCCCCAGGGCCCTTGTAGAGCTGTCGACCCTAGGGCAGGTGTTGCGCAGGTCAGGTTGCGCCCGGTGCCTCCGTCAAACCGGCAGGGACTATACCCTTACCGACCGGTGTTGCCCTTGAAACTACATGGGCGTTTAGTGATGGGCGCTCGCCTGCCCCACTCCTTTGGGGATACGGATATCCTGGACTAGATCCTGGATCTCCTGGGGCGGAGGTGGAGTAGCCCGGGAAACTATATAGGCTACTATGAAGTTGAGAATCATCCCGACCGTTCCGATACCTTGGGCATTGATCCCCAAGAAGCTCTCTAAGATAGGTGCTTCGGTTCCCAGCAGCTTGGTCGAGCGCATCAATACAATCATCACGGCGGTAAAGATGAGGCCGGTGAGAATTCCTGCGATAGCTCCCTCCCGGTTCATCCGCTGGTCGAAGATGCCCAGTAGAATGGCCGGGAAGAGGCTGGCCGCAGCTAATCCGAAGGCGAAGGCCACCACCTCGCCCACAAATCCCGGCGGGTTGACGCCGAAGTAACCGGCGACCAAGATGGCGAGGAAGACCATGGCGCGTCCTACCAGAAGACGTTGGGCTTCGCTGGCGTCTGGCCGGAAGATCCGGTAATATAGATCGTGGGATACCGCGCTGGACATGGCGAGCAGTAGTCCTGCCGCTGTAGAGAGGGCTGCTGCTAGACCACCTGCGGCCACCAGAGCAATTACAAAGGGTGCAAGTTGAGCTACTTCGGGCGTAGAGAGAACAATAATATCACGGTCGATGGTAACCTCATTGGTTTCTGGGTTACCGGTAAACTGTAACTTTCCGTCACCGTTTTTATCTTCTAACTTGAGCAGTCCAGTCTGCTCCCACTTGGATACCCAGTTAATTTGCCTTACCTGCTCCAGAGGCTGGTCATTGAGGCTCTGGATCAGGTTATACTTGGCGAAAACACCGATCGCCGGAGCGGTGGTGTAGAGCAGGGCGATGAACAACAGTGCCCACCCGGCGGACCAACGGGCCGAACGGACGTTGGGAACGGTGTAAAAACGGATGATTACGTGAGGCAGACCCGCGGTACCTACCATCAAAGCAAAGGTAATGGCGAAAACGTTAATGGCCGAAAATTTCTGGAAGGGTGCCAGGTATTCTCCCATCCCCAGTTCAACCTGGATGTCGCTCAGCCGCTGGGCGATGTCGGTAAAGGTCAGGGCGAGCTGGGGAATGGGGATACCGGTGAGTTTAGCAGCAATTGCAACACCAGGGATCAGATAAGCAATAATCAGAACGGTATATTGGGCCACCTGGGTCCAGGTAATTCCCTTCATTCCACCTAATACGGCGAAGAAGGATACGACAGCCATACCGATAAGTACCCCGATGGCGAGATCCACCTGGAGGTAGCGACTGAAAACGATTCCTACACCCCGCATCTGCCCGGCTACGTAAGTAAGGGAAATGAAGATGGTGGCTATCGCCGCAACGGCGCGGGCCCACTTGGAGTAGTACCGGTCGCCGATGAAGTCCGGCACCGTGTATTTACCGTACTTACGCAGGTAAGGGGCAAGGAGTAGGGCGAGCAGCACATATCCTCCGGTCCAGCCCATTAGGTAGACCGTCCCGTCATAACCAAGGAAGGATATCAGTCCGGCCATGGAGATAAACGAAGCGGCGGACATCCAGTCTGCTGCGGTGGCTGCTCCGTTAGCAATGGGAGGAATTCCGCGTTCGGCCACGTAGAAGCCCGCGGTCTCCCGCACTCGGGCCCACCAGCCTATATACAGATACAGTCCAAAGGTGATGGCGACCAATATCAGCGTCCATGCTTCAACACTCATCCCGACACCTCCTTACTCTTTGGCGCGCTTCCGGTATATCTGACCTCCTGAACGTCATACTCTTCGTCAAGCCGATCCATTCGCCAGCTATAATAGAAAATTAAGATAACAAATACTAGCATTGAGCCTTGCTGAGCGAACCAGAAAGATAAAGGTATACCGAAAAAGCGAATATTGTAGAACGGGTTGGCGAGAAAAATTGCGGCGACGTAGGAAACCAGGGCCCAGATGATCAGCAGGTTGCGGATCAAACCGATGTTTTTCCGCCAGTAAGCTTGGCGCCGTTCTTGTTCCATACCCATACCTCCTCATAATCTTATTTAAGATAATTCCTTACACCTTTGACTACCGCTCGTGGACAACTTTCATAAAGCAACACGGTTCTAAATATTCATACTATTTACCAGCGATAATACCACCTCCTTATCTTTTTGTTAATACGGTACATCTTTTATAATTTCGCACATCCCTTGTGTGTTTAAATTTTTGAAGTTGACGGACGAACTTCAGAAAGTTAATATACTTCTAAATTTTCAGACAACTTAATATGTAATAATAATATCACCCTCTTTGCAATGTCATTATAGCCGGTAGTCAAGACTCTGGTAAGAATTTTTCGGTTAACGGAGGAAAAATCATGGCGAAAAGCATGATTAAGGTATTCGACTAGTTTCACCGTCCGTTTATTAGTTAATTTTTATGGAAGGGTTTTTGGTTTTAGTACCGAAGGTATAAGAGGAATAATCCGCGGAAAAAAAGGAAAAGTCCTTAGGGGATGGAATTTAGCCGTAGGGAACGGCAGGCGGGGGTGAAGCTGGTTTCATGATAAGGGGAATAGGTATTGATATAGTGGAGATTGCTAGAATAGAAAGAGCTTGCAGGCGGTGGGAGGAGAAGTTTAGGGAAAGGTTGTATACGGATGCTGAATGGGCATACTGTACGTCCAGAGCCCAGCCTTACGCAGCTATGGCAGCTAGGTTTGCGGCCAAAGAGGCAGTAATGAAGGCTCTGGGAGTCGGAGTAGGTAAAATCGGCTGGAGGGAGATAGAAATAAGTAGGGAAGAATATGGAAGGCCTCGGGTAAGATTATACGGAAAAGCCAGGGATTTGGCCCGGCGGCAAGGAATTACTGAGATATGGATAAGTTTATCCCATTGTCGCGATTATGCATCGGCCTGTGCGGTAGCTGAAGGGGGAAGCGGAAGGTGAAACTGGTAACCGCGGAGGAAATGAAGAGGCTTGACCAACTGGCTTCGTCGGCCTACCATGTACCCAGCATCGTACTGATGGAAAATGCCGGTTTAAGGGTAGTGGAGGTCATTTCCCGTCATTTTCAGGGAAAAGTGCGGGGCAAAAGAATAGCCATCTTTGCCGGGAAGGGGAACAACGGAGGAGACGGCTTGGTAGTGGCCCGCCATTTGATGAACGCAGGAGCCGAAGTGCAGGTTTTTATGCTGGCCCGAACTGAAGATCTCAAAGGAGATGCTGCCGCTAACCTACAGATTCTACAAAAGATGAAGGCGAGAATATATTGCATTACGGAAGAAAGACATTTACAAAGAGTTGATATAGTTTTGCTGTACACGGATCTGGTAGTAGATGCTATTTTCGGTACCGGTTTCAAAGGGGCGGCGATGGGATTGCCGGCGCGGGTCATCCAGTTAATAAACGAACGGGGTAAACCAGTAGTAGCGGTAGATCTTCCTTCCGGATTGGAAGCAGATACCGGAAAAGTCTTGGGGCCGTGTATCCAGGCACGTTATACAGTTACGTTTGCTTTACCTAAGTTGGGTTTGATTTTGGAACCGGGAGCACAATATGTAGGCGAACTGATTGTGGCCGATATTTCTATTCCCAATTCTTTGATTGAAGGGCAGCCCTTAAAGCATAATTTAATTACTGAAGAATGGTGCCGGTCTCTGCTGCCCCGGCGAAAACCCTGGGGACATAAAGGAGACTTTGGCCATGTATTTGTGATAGGTGGTTCTCCGGGTATGACCGGTGCCGTCGTTCTGGCCGGTGAAGCTGCTTTAAGGAGCGGAGCCGGTCTGGTCACGGTCGGCGTTCCCCGCTCGCTTAATCCGGTAATTGAAGAAAAGTTAACCGAAGTTATGAGCAAACCGCTGGCTGAAACGGAAGGTAAGGTTATCAGTGTGGAAGCTTTACCACAAATTGAGGCCTTTTTGGAGAAGGTGTCGGTGGTAGCCGTTGGGCCGGGGATGAGTACTGATTTTGCACCCGTCAATATGGTCCGGCAATTAATACTCCGATTAAGCGTACCGGCGGTTATTGATGCTGACGGGTTGAATGCATTGGCGGGTAAGGTGGATATATTGAAAGAAGCCAAAGTGCCTTTAGTAATTACTCCCCACCCGGGAGAAATGGCTCGGCTTACGGGAATGGCTGTTGATGAAGTACAGGATAACCGTGTGCACGTGGCCCGTAAGGCGGCGGAAGAATGGGGAGTAGTAGTGGTTCTTAAGGGAGCTAAAACGGTCGTAGCTTCTCCGTCAGGAGAGATATTCATCAATCCTTCCGGTAATGTGGGAATGGCAACGGGGGGAAGTGGAGATGTCTTAACCGGCGTCATATCTGGGTTGATAGCTCAGGGAATGCAAGTTTTGGAAGCGGCTGTAGTAGGAACTTTCATTCACGGTAAAGCCGGTGATGAGGCGGTTCAAGAAAAAGGTCGGATGGGCTTGGTTGCCGGCGACATTATTGACCGGTTGCCGGAAGTGCTAAAAGGAATGGAGAGGTGATTGGCAGGTGTGGTCACGGCCGGTCTGGGCAGAAATAGATCTCGGGGCGATAGCTCATAACATCAGGGAAATAAGGAGAATTACTCGACCCCAGGCGCAAATTATGGCTGTAGTTAAAGCCAATGCTTATGGCCATGGAGCGGTAGAGGTTAGCCGTACATTACTGGCCAACGGTGCAGACCGGCTGGGTGTTGCCCTGCTGCAGGAGGCCCTGGAATTGAGACAGGAAGGTTTTGCCGTGCCCATTCTGATTCTAGGTTTTACTCCCTCTCACCAGTTGGAAGCGGTAGTTAGGGCCAATATTGCCCAGACTATATTTTCCTACGAACAGGCATGGACGTTATCCCGGGTGGCGGGGGAACTCGGTAAAAAAGCAAGGGTTCATGTTAAGATTGACACAGGTATGGGCCGGCTCGGTTTCCCGGCCGATGACCAGACGGTGAAAACTATCCTCCGCATATCCAGGCTTCCGAATTTGGAGATCGAGGGGATATTCACCCATTTTGCCACCGCTGACGAGAAGGATAAAACTTTTACCCGCTACCAATTTGAGCAATTTCAATGGGTGGTGGAGGAACTAAAAGCGCAGGGGCTAGAAATACCCTTAAAGCATGCTGCCAACAGTGCCGCCATAATTGATTTGCCTGAAACCCACCTTGATTTGGTAAGACCGGGTATATCTCTCTACGGAATTTATCCCTCTCCCGATGTTTGTAAAGATAGAATCAATTTAATTCCAGCCATGACTTTTAAAACTCAGATTGCATTCCTCAAACGCGTTAGGCCCGGTACCAGTATAAGTTACGGGCGGACTTATGTAGCAAAAGAAGAAAGGGTTATAGCAACGCTTCCGCTGGGCTATGCCGACGGGTACTCCCGGGCGCTTTCCAACCGGGGGAAGGTACTGGTGAAAGGGAAAAAGGTACCGATAGTGGGCAGGGTTTGCATGGACCAAACAATGATAGATGTAACCGAAGTTTCTGATGTCAGGGTGGGGGATGAGGTGGTGCTTTTCGGCCGGGAAGGAAGGGAAAAGTTGCCGGTAGAAGAAGTTGCCGGTCAACTCGGGACGATTGCTTATGAGGTGGTATGTATGGTTAGCTCCAGGGTTCCCCGCGTTTATTTTCGCTCCAGGAGGAAAAACTGAAATTGCCAGTGGTTTCCAGTGGGGAATGTTAGCTTTTAGTTGCATTGCTGGTTAAGAATAGATATAATAGAGTATAGCTTTCAGTCTATACTGGTAAGGTGCTTTAGGAGGTGCCGTTGTGGCAGGAGTAAAGCGTATCATGATCAGTCTGCCGGAAAGCTTACTTGAGGAAGTAGACGGGATGGCTTCCCTGGAAAAACGTAACCGCAGTGAATTTATTCGGGAGGCGATGAAACTTTACATTATGGAACGAAAACGTCGCGCCCTCCGGGAGCAGATGAAAAAAGGATATCAAGAGATGGCCCGGATTAATTTGGCCTTAGCTATGGAAAACTATGATGTAGAAAATGAGGTGCAAGATTATTACGATCAAAAATTAGCGGAGTGCAAATGAGATGTATGTGAGACGGGGAGATATTTTTTATGCAGAATTGAATCCGGTAGTAGGGTCGGAACAAGGAGGCACCCGCCCTGTTTTGGTTATACAGAACGATATTGGCAACCAGTACAGCCCTACCACGATTGTGATAGCTATTACCTCCCAGATTAGCAAGGCAAAATTACCTACTCACGTGGAATTGCCACCGGAAAAAAGCGGGCTGGAAAAAGATTCTGTGATTCTCGCTGAGCAGATACGTACCATTGATAAGAGCCGCCTCAAGCAAAAGGTGGCTACTCTGGGCGAAGAAGAAATGGAAAAAGTTAACCGGGCGATTGAAATTAGTTTAGGACTAGTAGAATTATGATATGCCTGCTCCAAGCGCAGGCATTTTTTGTTTTGTCGAACTGTAAACTCTTTATAGAACTGATAATGAAAGAAGGTAGATTTTTCATGCCGCCTCTGATAGGAATTACCTGCAGCCACGACCTCCAAGAAAACAGGTATTACCTGCGGGTTAATTACTGCCGGGTAATAGAAGCATGTGGGGGCCTGCCGTTCATTCTTCCCGCAGTTACCACAAAAGAATTGATCAAGAATTACTGCGAACGTTTGGATGGATTAATTTTGTCCGGTGGCGGGGATGTTGACCCGACGTTTTTTGGAGAAGAGCCTTTGCCGGGTTGCGGCAAAATTGATCCGGAAAGAGATTACTGGGAGATCAATTTGGTGCAGAAATGGTTGACGACTGGAAAGCCGCTACTAGCCATCTGTCGGGGAATGCAGGTGTTGAATATAGCTGCCGGAGGAGATATTTACCAGGATATATATTCCCAACTTTCGGTAACAATAAAACACCAACAAGAGGCTCCCCCCTGGCACCCCACCCATCACGTCTCCATTATTCCCGATACCAAACTTTATTCTATCATGGGTAAATTGTCGTGGAGAGTGAATACTTTTCATCATCAGGCGATACGGCGTCCGGCCCCCGGATTCACGGTCAGTGCCCGCGCGGCCGACGGAGTAGTTGAGGCGCTGGAAGCAACTTCCTTCGGCTTTGTTATAGGGGTCCAGTGGCATCCCGAATGTATGTGGAAACGTGACCCAAAGGCCAAAGCTCTATTTGAAACTTTTGTTAAAGAATGCAAAAATTAAATTTTTAAATAATAAATTGCCTTTTTCTATTGAAATTGACAGGAATTAACGGTATATTTGTTTATGATTGTTTTTTGATAACTGATTTCGAATAGCAATTTCTATAGGGAGGAAATATGGTGCTGGCTCTTGTAGGGGGAACAGTATTGACCATGGAGGGTCCAGTGTACTCTCCAGGGACCGTGCTAATAAAGGATGGTAAGATTTGCGGCGTGGGGGAGAGACTACCTTTACCTCCAGAGGCAGAAGTATTGGACGTTACAGGCAAAGTGGTTATGCCTGGGCTAGTGGAGGCCCACTGTCATTTAGGGATATTGGAGGAAATTTACCGGATTGAGGGAAATGATCTCAATGAAATTTCGGATCCCGTAACTCCTCACCTTCGGGCTTTGGACGCGGTTAATCCGGAGGATGAAGGTTTTAAGGATGCTCTGGCAGCAGGGATTACGACTGTCTTGACGGGGCCCGGTAGTGCTAACGTAATAGGTGGGCAGACCCTGGTGATGAAAACTCATGGGACCGTGGTAGATAAGATGGTACTCCGTCAACCGGCAGGGCTCAAGGTTGCTTTTGGAGAAAATCCTAAACGGGTCCATGGAGAACAGCAGAAAAAACAACCTGCTACCCGGATGGCCATTACCGCCCTGCTACGCGAACAGTTGGTTAAGGCTCAAAATTATTTAAAGAAACTCTCCCGGGAAGAAGGGGAAAGAGACCTAAGATTGGAGCCCTTGGTTCAGGTATTACGAAAAGAGATTCCCCTGCAGGCCCATGTTCACCGGGCCGATGATATAATGACAGCGTTGCGTATCGCCGGAGAGTTTCAATTGGATTTGATATTGGTACACTGTACCGAGGGACACAAGGTGGTCGAAGAACTGGCCCGTTATAATGTGCCGGTTATAGTAGGGCCCACTTTAACCAGCCGTTCCAAAGTGGAATTAAAGGAAAGGACTTTTCGGACACCTGCCCTTTTAAGTAAAGCAGGAGTAAAAGTTGCCCTCATGACCGATCACCCGGTAATCCCTGTCCAGTATCTTCCTTTATGTGCTGCTTTGGCGGTAAAAGAAGGGATGGCGGAAGAGGAAGCGCTCAAAGCTATAACCCTGTATCCGGCGCAGATATTGGGAGTTGCCCATCGGGTAGGTAGTATTGCTCCCGGTAAAGATGCTGATATTATTGTCGCCAGCGGTTCACTACTGGATCTTAAATCTCGCGTGGAAATGGTTCTGGTTAACGGTGAAGTGGTAGTGTCCTGAATCAGCAACTTTTGAAATGTTAAAATTGGGTAAAGTTTATAAAAAAATGTATAATTTTGCAGGTATTGGATAGTTTATGGCGAATATTGTAGTTAAGAAAGGTACACGGGCAGGGAGGATAGTAACATGGTTTCCTGTGATATTCTTATTGTAGATGACCAGCCGGGTATTCGTTCCTTGCTGAAAATGGTTTTCGTCGAGGAGGGATACCGGGTGGCCACGGCCACCAACGGACTGGAAGCAGTAGAAAAGACCAGTAAGCTCTTGCCCAGATTGATAATTATGGACATTAGGATGCCGGTCATGGATGGGGTAACTGCTTTAAAGAACATCAAAACGCTTTATCCCCGGATACCGGTTATTCTGATGACGGCTTATGCTGATGCCATCCAGCTGGGAAAGGCTAAAGAATTAGGTGCTGAAGGATGTATTTACAAACCTTTCGATGTAGATAACATTAGAAAGAGAGTGTTGGAGATTATGGACCATAATTCCGAAGAAGTAGGTAATTTGGCCTGAAGGCGGCAGGAATCAATGAACTTAGACAGAATTAGAATAATAACGGGAAAATTGTATTATCAAATCCACTAGGGGTGCTCTTTTGAGCTGAGAGGAACTCGAAAGTTCCAACCCTTAGAACCTGAATCTGGGTAATACCAGCGGAGGGAAGTGGATTTTTGGTTCAGAGGAAAACCCACTACCCAGTGGGTTTTTCTTTTAATTTACTTACTTGCTTTAAAATTCAATGTTGTAAAGTGAGGTGATTGTCGTGTCAACCCAAATGTTAAAGGCGCGGCGAGGAGAGATTACTCTTGAGATCAAAAAGGTTGCGGAAAAAGAAAATTTGAGTCCGGAGGTTGTAGCCCAAAGAGTAGCTGACGGTACGGTAGTTATTCCGGCCAATATTAATCACCAAAACCTGGTCCCTGGAGGTTTTGGTTTGGGTTTGCGTACCAAAGTCAACGCGAATATAGGCACCTCCACAGCGTACCCTGATATTGACCGAGAAATTGAAAAACTGAGGGCTGCTTTACAGGCAGGGGCCGATGCAATCATGGATTTGAGTACCGGGCCGGATATGGACAGCTCTCGGCGTAAGATCCTGGTGGAATCTCCTGTCCCCGTGGGGACCGTTCCTATTTATCAGGCTGCGGTAGAGGCCATGGACAGGTACGGATCCATTGTCCAGATGACTGCCGATGATCTTTTCCGGGTAATAGAAAAGCAGGCTCAAGATGGTGTAGATTTTATGACTGTACATTGCGGGGTTACCCTGGAAGTTATCAGCCGTTTGAAAGAACAGGGTAGAATAGCTGACATTGTCAGTCGTGGCGGGTCCTTTATAACCGGCTGGATGTTGCACCATGAAAGAGAAAATCCTCTTTATGAAAATTTTGACCGGCTCCTGGACATAGCCCTGCGTTATGATGTTACTCTGAGTTTAGGTGATGGTCTCCGGCCTGGCTGTTTGGCCGATGCCACCGACCGGGCCCAAGTACAAGAGCTTTTGATTTTAGGAGAACTGGTGGACAGGGCAAGGAAGGCAGGAGTGCAGGTTATGGTGGAAGGTCCCGGACATGTACCCTTGAATCAGATAGAAGCTAATATAACTTTGGCTAAACGGATTTGTCAGGGGGCACCTTTTTACGTCCTGGGGCCGGTGGTTACTGATGTTGCACCGGGTTACGATCACATCACTGCTGCCATTGGGGGAGCGATAGGGGCGGCAGCGGGGGCAGATTTCTTATGCTATGTGACGCCGGCAGAACACCTGGGTTTACCCTCCATTGATGATGTAAGGGAAGGGGTAATCGCTGCCCGAATTGCAGCCCATGCCGCCGATGTGGTCAAAGGTATTCCCGGTGCTCGGGAATGGGATGAGAAAATGGCCAGAGCGAGAAAAGAATTAAATTGGGAAGAACAAATTCGCTTAGCTATAGATCCGGAAAAAGCTCGGCGTTATCGGGAACAAAGGAACATCGGAAACGCTGAAGCCTGTTCAATGTGCGGTGATTTTTGTGCCATGAAAATAGTTGGTGAATTTTTGGGCAAGCCGGTAGAAAAGTGCTAGAGTAAGAAGCGCCCCGTATGGGAAGATTTCCAGAGCAAGGTATGCTTGAGCAGCGTGCGTTTTTCTCCGGTCATGGTTTGGGCATACTAGGAAAAAACAAGTCGGCATGAGGTGGGTTATGCTGCAGATTGTAACCGACAGTACTGAAGCCACGGTAAAATTAGGGGAAAAACTAGGCAAATGTCTTTGGAAGGGAGCGGTCATTTGCCTTATTGGGGACCTGGGTACCGGTAAGACTACCTTTGTTAAAGGATTGGCCCGGGGATTAGGTGTAGAAGAACCTGTTACCAGCCCCACTTTCACTTTGATAAATCAATACCAGGGGAAATTTGCGGTTTGTCACCTCGATGTATACCGTTTGGAAGACCCAGAGGAAATTTTTGAACTGGGATTGGAGGATTGTTTTCAGACGGAGAAGGTAATCATTATTGAGTGGGCGGAAAAAATATTAGATCTACTTACAGGAGAGTACCTGCTGGTAGAAATCCGCAGGGCCGATTCTAATGAGGAAGACAAACGTCTTCTGGTTTTTCAACCGCGGGGTAGCAGGTTTTACCAGCTTTTGGAGGAGTGGGAGAAGCAATGCGAGTACTAGGCCTAGATACGGCTACGCCGGTAGCGGGTTTGGCAGTTCTGGAAGATGGACGCCTGCTGGGGGAGCTCTTTCTAAACACCGGTAGAACTCATTCGGAAAAATTGTTACCCGCCCTTCATCAACTGTTGGATTACTGCGAATTAAAGCTGAGAGATATAGATGGTTTTGCCGTAGCCATCGGCCCTGGTTCCTTTACCGGCCTGCGTATAGGGTTGGCTACGGCTAAAGGTTTTGCTCATAGTCTGGGGAAACCTCTGGTGGGGGTACCTACTCTGGATGCACTGGCCCTGAACGCTGCGGGAGCAGGAGGGATAATCTGTCCTATTTTAAATGCCCGTAAGAACGAGGTTTATGCGGCCCTTTATGTCTCCCACAACGGTCAGGAATTGAACCGCCTAAGTCAATATATGGCTGTTTCTCCTGCCGAGCTGGTTGATCTCCTGGAGCAGTATGAGGAACCTGTGACTCTTTTGGGAGACGGGGTGGCTGTTTTGGGTACAGAATTGAGAGAGAAGTTGGGCAACAGAGCCCGCTGGATGGTGAATACCCTTAGCCTGCCCCGGGCCTCGCAGATAGCTTACCTGGGATTGGTGCGGCTTCAACAGAAGTCGGCGGAGGATATAAAAGAACTGGTACCTTTTTACATTCGGCCTTCTGAAGCGGAGGCCCGACTCATGGCCAAAGAACGGGGAGTTGAAAAGTGAAGGGAATAAAGTATTCCATAGAACCTATGCAGGTGAAGCACCTAGAGGAAGTCCTGGCCATTGAAAAAGTTTCTTTTCCTACTCCCTGGTCCCGACATGCTTTCTGGAGCGAACTTTGCCAAAATGAATTTGCCCACTACTTCGTCTGTACCGTAGAAGGAAAAGTGGCAGGCTATGCTGGCATGTGGGTCATTCTTGATGAAGCGCATGTCACGACCCTGGCGGTGGCTCCCGAATTTCGGGGCAGGAAATTGAGCCGTGCGCTTCTTGCGGAGCTTGTACGCCAGGCAACCTGTCTGGGTGCCAATTACATTACGCTGGAAGTTCGTCCCAGCAATTACCCGGCTCGAAAGTTGTACGGCAGTATGGGCTTTGAAGCGACGGGTATCCGCAAGGGGTACTACACTGACAATCAGGAAGATGCGATAATTATGACTAAAAACCTGCGTTAATTTGTTTATGTTTTTAGTTTGGCTCGTTATAAAAAATTATTTACTAGCAGATGGTAAAATTATGCAGGGAATTAAGCAGGAGACGTCGAAGATTACATGCCAACAGAGACGGTAAAGACAGGTGACATAAATGAGTAAAGAGTTCATTAATGGTATTTATCTTAATCGTAATATATTGAACTGGATGTTTGACGGGTTGGTTTTATTTGATGAGTGGGGAAAGTTACTGTTTGCCAACCAGGCTTTTTTAAAGATGACTGAATATGATGCTCAAGAATTAAAGAAGATTTCTTTTAATGACTTCTGTCTTAAACTTTTTGATAGTGAGACTAATAAAAGTCTTCAGGAAAAATGGCCTACAGAGACCACATGCTGGGTCAAAGGAAAATTGAGGACCAAAAGAAACCGCTGGTTACCGGTTAAAACAACCATACTCAATTGGCCGAACATGCTTGGGGAGTCACTGGGGAATGTTTTGTTGGCCATACCGGTTGCTGTGGAAAAGGCTTCCGACCAGTGGCAGGTTGTTTGTTACGCGATGATGAATGCATTAGAGGTTGCCGTCATAGGAGTCGACGCTCAAGGCAAAATTTTTCTGTTCAACCGCTCGGCGGAGCGACTGACCAATCGAAGTTATGAGGAAGTTTTCGGGAAGGATCATGATGAAGTTTTCAAGATCCCGGAAAAACAGCAATTTTTGCGAAAGGCCCTTGTAGAGGGGAAAGAGGTCTATAATCAAGAAATGGACTACTGCTGGTATGCGGGACGGCCGGGTAGCTTTGTTTTCAATGCCTGCCAGCTAAGGGATGGTGACGGTCAGATTATAGGAGCCGTAATGTTGATAGAGGAAACCACGGAAAAGCGCCGGTTGGAATATGAAGCGGCCCGGGCAGAGACTTTAATGGTCTTAAGCGAGGTTGCCGCGGGAGTTGCCCACGAAGTTCGCAACCCGTTGACAACGATACGCGGATTTGTTCAACTGCTCCAAGTGAAATTGGGAGAGGAAAATGAATACAGTAAATACCTGCAGCTCATTTTAGCTGAAATAGACCGGGCCAATAAAATTATCAGCGAATTTCTGGTGGCAGCCAGACCTAAAGAGGCCAAAAAACAACTGGTCGATCTTAACAAGATTGTGACGGAAACCTTGTTGCTAGTTGAAAGCCAGGCCATTCTGCAGGACGTGGAGGTTACCAAAGAGCTGAGTGATGAACTCCCGTTGCTCGAACTGGTTGAAACTCAAATAAAACAGGTATTGTTAAATCTGACTAGAAATGCCTTGCAGGCCATGCCCGATGGGGGAACGTTAAGTATAATTACCTACAGCCAGGACGACTGGGTTTGGATTAAACTAAGGGATACCGGCGTTGGTATGCCCCCGGAGCACCTGAACAAGCTTTTTAGCCCGTTTTTTACTACTAAGGAAGGAGGCTCGGGTCTGGGGCTGACCATTTCTCATCGTATCGTGAAAAACCACGGGGGAACTATCCAGGTGGAAAGTAGCCCGGGAAAAGGTACTACGGTTACGATAAAACTGCCGGTAACGAAAGGTGGCAATTGATAAAGCAAGTGAATGGTGTGTGGGTCAATATTTTTTTTAAGATTAGATTATTTGCTAAATGATGACGTTAAGCAACATGCTCAAAGTAATAATACTCAATAAAGTACTTATAAAAGTAATAGATGAAACCAGATTCGGCTCAGTGTCATATTGCAAGGCATATAATGTGGTAATTGCCGCTGTGGGCATGGCTGCTTCAACTATCATCACCTTTCCTAAGAGTGGTTCTACCGGAAGCAATAAGGTAATACCCCAGGCGATAAGCGGGGACAGAAGAAGCCGGAATACCAGAGCTAAAGAGATTTTTCCCCAATCAAAATTGACAATTTTGATTTCTGCCAATTGCATTCCTAAGACCAACATAATGGAGGGGATGGCAGCCTCAGCTACAATATTTATGGCCGCCAAAATATTCTCCGGCATGGGAAGATTGAGATATTGCCATACCAGAGCAGCAATACCGGCATGGACAATGGGCATTTTAACAACTGAGAGCAAAGCTTCTCGTACCTCCAGTTTGCCTTTGGCCGCGAAATACAATCCAAGGGTGCTCATGACGATGGTATGGAAAATCATAATCGCCACGGCATATTGAAAACCGTTGTCCCCGAAAGCAAAAAGAATTATCGGGGCCCCCAAATTACCGTTATTCATAAAAGCCGTGGCCAGAATCAACCCGTTGGTAATAGAAGCGTTATATTTTCTAATACGGGACAGCCCTTTGACCAAGAGAATCAGGATAACGGACAGGAGTATTCCGTAAATTACAATGTACAAATAAGTGCTGTCCAACCGATTTTTATAAAACGTACGAAAGATAAGTGCCGGTGTCATCAGGTAGAGGGCAGTGGTGGAAACAGATTTTATATGCAACCGCAAGGCTTTCTGGCCTATATAGCCTACAAGGAAAATTAAAAAAACAGGCATTACAACCTGAAATAGCATTGACATTTGCGAAAACTCCCTGTGAACTTAATGCTTTCATACTTACTTAAATGTATTATCGTTAATTTATAGTTAATGTCAAGAGGTTTTAGTTTTCTTAATGAGCTGCCGGCAGGGCGAGTCTTAAACAGTCATGTTCGCCGGAGCCGTCCCGTCGTTAGCTGAACTTAACCACGTGCAGGGTGGCTCTGTCAAGGCCGCCATAAAGCTAATTTTTTTTTAAATTGTTCGTCAAAAAATTTTTGCTTTTAGGAAGGAATTAAAACTAGTTCTGTTGAATACGCATAATATAATGTAATGGTAACTGAAGTTACCGTTAGTACTAATTCTCAAAAAGAGGTCAATAGGCACCATCCATCAAAAATAATATTATTTAATGACAACAGGCTATGAAGGTCTGACTAGCGGTTAAGGAAACCGGTCTGCATTCATAGCTTTTTTGCATTAAAAGCGTCCCATTACTTACTAATATTTCAATGCTGGGCAGAAGGGGAAGTATTTTAATTGGGCCACGAAGGCCTTGTCCTTGCTGAAGCGAGGAAGCCTTTCGTGGCTTTTTGCTTTAGCGGTTTGGGGCTCTGAAATCTTGGCACAGAGCTTTTAACCTCCTTGAACCGGCGCGGGATTGGCAAGCCCGCGGGCCAGTGTCCTCCTTTCTCTGACGGGGTGGGTTTGGAGAACTACCCGAGCCTGCCCCGGGAGGAAATTTTAATGAAATGAAGTTGCGGATTGACGGTTTAATTACGTGGGAATTAGTCATGGAGGTTTGGGCTTGCTGGGAATTGGCAAGCGAGTTTCCATGGTTATTTCTTTTGCGACAGAGGTGATGAGGGGAAAGTTATGAAAAAATTTTGCAGGTTATTGTTAAAAATTCAAAATTATGGAGGCGAATCTTTATGTTTGTTGGGAAAAAATTGCTCGTTATTTCGATGCTTAGTTTCCTCGTAGTATTTTGGATTGCCGGCTGCTCGGGTCCAAAGGGAGAAACGGGAAGCAGCGTTAAGGATGCAGCGGGTAAGGAACCTGCCACCTATACCATTGCCGATGCTACCGGCGACTGGGGTTTTCCTGCTCCCTATACCCACTACCAGAGGGGACCGGGTTATATCCGGATGAGTTTTATTTTTGACACCCTGGTATGGAAAGACAAAAACGGGTTTACAGGGGCATTGGCCGAAAAATGGCAGTACCTGAAAGAAGAGAATGCTTATCTATTTAACCTGCGAAAAGATGTTAAGTGGCACGACGGCAAAAAGTTTACAGCCCAAGACGTTTTGTTTACCTTTCAGTATGTAAAAAAACACCCCTATGCCTGGGTTGATACCAGTATAGTCAAAGACGTGACAGCACCTGATGATTACTCTGTAAAGGTTTATTTGGGAAAACCGTATGCTCCATTTTTGGCCAATGTTGCCGGTACCTTACCGATTCTTCCCGAACATATTTATAAAGATGTTGACAATCCCGGGAGCTGGAAAGATATTAAAGCGGCAACCGGTACCGGACCGTATAAATTGGTTGACTATAACCAAGAACATGGGACCTACCTTTATGAGGCCTATGAAGATTACTATTTGGGCAAGCCCAAAGTGGACAAAATTCGCTTTATAAAAGTAAGCGAACAAATGACGCCAGCTGCATTGCTGGATGGCACCGCCAATGCAGGTACAGTTCCTCCCGAGATGGTGGATAGATTCAAAGACCAGGGTTTCACCGTGCTTCCCTCAGGCCATGACTGGAATGCCAAACTAATGTTTAATCATACCCAGGAGCCGTTTGCCACTAAAAAGTTTAGACAGGCCATAGCATACGCAATTAACAGGGGGAAACTGGTGGAAATATCCCAGAGGGGCCATGCTTTAGCAGGAAGTCCTGGGTTACTTCCCCCTGATAATCCCTGGTATTCACCAGACATTGAAAACTATGATTATAACCCGGAAAGAAGCAGGGAACTTTTTGAAGAACTTGGATATCATTTTAAGGACGGCCTCTTGCAAAAAGATGGAAAGCCCTTAACCCTCGAATTACTAATAACGTCAAGGTTTAGCAGAGATGCCGAACTGATCAAACTGGACCTGGAAAAAGTGGGTATAAAAGTAGTTGTGAGAAGTCTGGAAGCCAAAACGGTTGACTCAAAAATTAAGGACTGGGATTTCCAAATGGCCATCAGCGGGCACGGGGGGCTGGGAGGCGACCCGGAAATCTTCAAGAAGATGGTATTAGATAACAGTTTTAACAGCGCCAGGTACCAAGAAAACGAAAGATTGACCGCGCTGCTGTTGAAACAAATAGCGGCGATGAACAACGAGGAACGCAAAGAAATGTTAGCGGAGATACAAAGGATTTATGCGGAAGAACTTCCAACCCTGACACTGTATTATCCTAACTGGTACTGGGCTCACGATGGAAAGTTGGACCTGTATTACACGCCGCAGGGGGTAGCCAGTGGGATTCCTATACCGCTTAACAAGTTATCCTTCGTTAAATAAATTTGGAAACTGGTAGAATTCCTTATGGACAGAAAACGAATTACGGATTATTTGATAGCTTTTATAATTATCCTCTGCCTGAATTTCTTTCTTCCACGTATGCTGCCCGGTGACCCTCTGACTGCTATTTATGGCGAAGAGGCATTGATTTCAATGACGCCAGCATTAAAATCCCAATTGATAGAACGTTTTGGCCTGGATAAGCCCCTGTACCACCAGTTTCTCATTTACTTGACCTCCCTGGCTAAGGGAGACTTGGGTTATTCATATTACTATCAAACGCCTGTGGCCGGTCTTATCCTGGGAACCCTTCCCTGGACCATCCTTTTAGTCGGGCTGGCACTGGTCATTTCCACCCTACTGGGGTTTATCCTGGGGTTGGAATCGGGCTGGAAGCGCGGCCGGCCAGCGGACAAGGCAATATTGACAGGGATGATGTTTCTAAATGGATTTCCTGACTTTTTTATAGGGATACTGCTTCTTGTTATTTTCGGTGTTGTGCTTGGATTGTTCCCTTTATCCGGAGCACTGTCCCCCTACGCCGGGCTTTCGGGATTTGCACTACTGAAAGACATTCTGTGGCACCTGACATTACCGTTAGTTTCTCTGGCAGTTGTTGAGATTTCAGCTTCTTATCTTTTGACAAGGGCAACGGTAATCTCTGTTTTGGGAGAGCCCTTTATACTCACTGCAAGGGCAAAGGGCCTGGCAGAAAAACGCATCAAGTACAGGCATGCGGGGAGAAACTCCCTGCTTCCGATTATAACAGGAACAGGAATTAGACTAGGGCGGGTATTTACAGGTGCTCTTTTTGTAGAAGTAGTTTTTGCGTATCCCGGCATGGGACTCCTCGTTTATAATTCGTTAACGGCAAGGGACTACCCGGTTTTGCAAGGGATTTTTTTCCTGGTGACTATTGGTGTAATGGGTGCAAATCTCCTTGTAGACCTGGTTTACAAAAAACTTGACCCCAGGGTGGATTAACATGCATATTGACTATCTCAGTAGCATTAAAAAAAACAACATGGGGCTTGCAGGCATGTGCCTGTTGGGCATGATGTGCATGGTAGCTGTAGTTGCGCCTTTATTGACTGTTCATTCTCCCGTAGCTCCTTCGACTAATACATTAGCAACTCCTTCACCTGAGCATTTGTTGGGAACCAACGATATCGGCCAGGATATTCTTAGCAGAGTTATATACGGAACGAGGACATCATTGACCGTTGCCTTTTTGGCGGGTCTGTTGACAACTATTCTGAGCACTTTTTTAGGAGGGACTGCTGCATTAATCGGAGGAGCCTATGAAAGATTTATCATGCGTATGGCGGATGTTTTTTTGACATTACCGAATATCATGGTCATTATTTTGATCGCTGCCTATGTCAGGCCGAGTATTGGAATTTTGGTAATTGTACTTTCCGCCTTTAGCTGGCAGGGAAGCGCCAGGGTTATCAGGTCGCAGGTTCTTTCCCTGAAACAAAGGCCCCATATCTGGGCTGCAAGAACATTCGGGGCCGGGAAGTTCTATCTCCTGGCAAAACACATTATCCCCGATTTAGTTCCCATGATGATTGCTGTTTTTGTACAGCATGCCCGGCGGGCGGTATTTATGGAGGCGGGGTTGGCCTTCCTGGGCATTACGGACCCTACCATGGTTAGCTGGGGGACAATGTTGAAAAAGGCGCTTGAATTTTCATATCTGGGCGTTTGGCACTGGCTGCTCCCTCCGGGCATAGCCCTGTCGCTAACCGTTATTTCCTTTGCTTTTGTGGGGTATGCACTTGAGCAGGCATTGAATCCGAGGCTGGGGTGAGGGCTAATGCTTGAAATACGAAATTTAAGGGTTAGGTACAGTGGGGTTGACGTCTTGAGAGGGATAAATCTGCAAGTGGAAACAGGAGAGATACTGGGCATAATTGGAGAATCCGGAGCAGGTAAAACCACCCTTGCCTTAACCCTGATGGGGTTGTGCCAGGGACAAGTTGAAGGCAAGATTTTGTTCCACGGAAAGGATCTACTTTCCTTTACGGAAGACAACTGGAGAAAGCTTCGTTGGAATGAAATAGCCATGGTTTTCCAGGACACGGGAAGGGCTCTCAACCCGGTGATGACGGTATTTGAACAGATAATGGAACCCATGCTTGAACACAAGCTGTACAGGCTTGAAGAAGCGGAAAAAAGGGTTTACAAACTATTGGCCGATGTAGGTTTGCCTGAACAAAGTGCCTGTGCATACCCCCATCAGCTCAGCGGCGGGGAAAAACAAAGGGTTCTGTTAGCCATGGCCCTGGCCAACCAGCCCCGGGTACTGATACTTGACGAGCCTACCTCCGCTCTGGACGCAATCACCAAAGCCGAAACCCTTAAACTGTTAGACCAGATCTCTAAGGGGTTGACGGTCATTTTAGTCACCCATGATTTTTCTGTTGCCGCCAAGTTATCCGACAGGATAGCCGTACTGTATGCTGGCACGCTTTTGGAGTTGGGGCCGGCAGAAAAGATCTTGGAACGTCCCCGTCATCCTTATACGAGGGGGCTGTTGCGCTCTTTTCCCAATATGTCAACAACTAAAGACCTTCAGGGGATACCAGGTACAAAGGAAGATGTCCTTCAGGGGTGTCCATTTAGCCCCAGGTGTACCCAGAAGATCGATGTATGTGAAAAATCATTGCCCAAACTTGAGCATCTAGGGGACCGGGAGATTGCCTGTCACCGGGGGGGAATAGTTCCCCTGCTGCAAATAAAAAAACTGGCGAAGAATTACGGGTCAGTTAGCGCCTTGAAAGGTGTAACCTTAAATTTGGATGAGGGTGAAACTTTAGCTCTGGTGGGAGAAAGCGGGTCTGGAAAGTCAACCCTGGCAAAGTGCATCATGGGCCTTGAGGCGGCTGATTTCGGGGAAATTCTTTTTCAGGGGACAAAGTTGCTCCGGCGAGATAAAAGTTTTTATCAAAGCGTGCAGATGATTTTTCAAAACCCCCAGGAATGTATAAGTCATCGTCTCAATGTACTGGAGGCTGTGATGGAACCGCTTAATATTCAGGGTATAGGCAGACTTCAGGAAAGGGTGGACATGGTTAAAAAGACATTAAGGGAAGTAGAACTTCCTGCCACAGATGCATTTTTAAGTAAATATGCCCACCACCTCAGCGGGGGCGAGCTTCAAAGGGTGGCCATAGCGAGGGCTTTGATATTAAATCCCAAACTACTGATTGCAGACGAACCGACTTCGGCTCTGGATGCCAGCGTACAGGCTAAAATAATAAAACTTCTTTTAAATCTCCAGGAGCAGAGGGGCCTTGCGATGATATTTATCACCCACGATCTTGCTCTGGCACGAAAGATTAGTGATAGGGTTGCCGTGATGCTTTCCGGGAGCATAGTTGAAGCAGGGCCTACCAGCGAGGTTTTTGCCCTACCCCGCCACCCTTATACAAAAGACCTGTTACAAGCAGCTCCGGATTTTTCGATGGAAATACGGGATTTTAACTTTGCCCGAAATAATTGCCAGGGCGCTTGTGTATACACTTCAAGGTGCAAAGATGTAAACCCGGTTTGTCTTTCAAAGGCACCCGAACCCTGCGAACAAGGACTGAGAATGGTTAAATGTCATTTGTATTGCCAGGAACATTATGCAATACGAGAAGCATTTGGATGATTAAGAAGTTAAATCAAATGGAAAGGGGTTTTCTCATGCAGCTGAAACAGATCGGTGTGATCCATTCCCCGTACAAGGAAAAGGCTAACGCCCCTCCCCAGGGTAGGCTAAAAGAAGATCAGTTTGAAATCGAAATCTACCCGGAATTTGCGGCAGGACTTAAGGATATTGAAGATGCCTCGCACTTGATAGTACTCTATTGGTGTGACAAGGCGGATAGAGAAACTCTAATTACGAATACGCCCTGGGATGACGAACCCCATGGAGTGTTTGTAACGCGGTCTCCCAATAGACCCAATCCGATAGCCTTTGACATAGTTGATTTGGTATCACAGCAAGGAAACAAGCTGATTGTCAGGGGAATGGACGCTCTGGACAATAGTCCTTTACTGGACATCAAGCCTTACAATTCGCAAACAGACGCCATTTCCGGTGCTAAAATTACCTGGTTTGAAAAAGCAAAAAAGAATAAGAGAATAAGTAAATAGAGTCGTAATTACTGATAATTTCATCTTTTGAAAACAAGTTACGTGAATCTTAATTTTAGGGGAGGATGTTAATGGCTAAAAAGTACAATTGTTGGGAGGAAGCCGTAAAATTTCACGGACATGCTTGCCCGGGGCTCGCCATGGGTGTAAGGGCCAGTGAAATTGCTCTTGAAAGGCTAGGCGTTGACCGGGCAAAAGATGAAGAACTTGTGGCCATTGTGGAGACTGATGCCTGTGGAGTTGATGGAATCCAGGTGCTTACCGGCTGCACTTTTGGCAAAGGAAACCTCATTTTTAAGGATTATGGAAAGCAGGCCTTTACTCTTGCCAAAAGGAGTAATGGTCAAGGATATAGGGTAGTATTTAAACCCTTACAGTTCGATGATGAAAGCAAGAAAATCAGGGAAAAGGTATTTAAAGGTGCAGCCACTGAGGAAGAAAACCAACAATTTAAACGGATTCAAGACAAGATGATTGAGCAATTATTGAAAGGGCCCGTTGAAGAAATATGCACGGTTAACAGTGTAAAAATAAACACCCTTCGGAAGGCACGTATTTTTGATTCAATTAGATGTGAGAAATGCGGGGAGTATTTCATGGAGCCCCGGGCAAGGAGGCAGGATGGGAAAACAGTGTGCCTGGAATGCTTTGAAGAATACGTTAGCGTAAAATTTAAATAGTAATAGTAAGGGACGGTGCGATTTTCGACACTCTTGAATGATGCAGTATTTTATTGATAAATATGCTCTGGGATGAATTTTCCCCAGCATGGGGCAAGGCTTCCGGCTAGGGAAACAACATAAATATATCAGAACAGGTTTTGGCCGTATAAAATTTTAGTAGGTAACGGAAGGGGAATAGTCCCCTAGAAAAGAAGAGAGACCTCACCCCAAAAAACCCCTAAAAACAAATCGAAAGGAGTTGAGGTTTCATGTTAAATATTCGCCACAAGTGGGGGCAGTCCTTCTTTTTGTTTCTGGCCTAATCAAATTAATTAATGAATGCCACGACTTTTACGAACTTGAAAAAGGTATACAGGAACTCACTCAGAAGGCCTGCAACCAAATTTTCGCAACTAAGTTTTTGCCTGGACGTAATGGTAATATTTTGATATAATGCTTTAAAACTGAATATTGCGGGTACGGGTAGTTCTACTTGAAAAAGTAGAACGCAAGGGAAGTCAGTGTGAATCTGACGCGGTCCCGCCACTGTGAAAGGGAGCGAACTCACGTAATCCCACTGGGGTCTAAAGCCACCCTGGGAAGGGGTGAGGGAGCTATGATCTTGAGCCAGGAAACCTGCTCGTACCGACACACCGTTGACCTACGATGGATAGGGAGGTGGTATCCTTAGATCACACTTGCAGGAAAACTCTGCTCCATCGGGGCAGAGTTTTTTGATTAATATATATTATCTCCGCGAACCCTGTCATACCGGCAATGCTGGCGTTGCTTGAGAATACCGACAGGGAGGTGAAGTTACGTGGGTTTGGTTTATGGAGGACTGGTGGCTGCCGTAATACTGTTAGGCCTTAAAACGGGTTTGATTCTTGGCAGTTCGGGGCTACCAGCATCATTTCTTTCTCTTTTTTCAGCCGGTCTGGGCATAGGGCTTTATACCCTAACGGCGCTTTTTACCGACCACGGGCCGGTACTGGCCCACCTGATAGAGAGATATACATTTCTGGGGGGATTGGCCATGGCCGTGATCCTTATCTACCTGTCGATACAGCAGCCGGGTTTTACCGGTTTTGACCAGAAGAAAACGATTTCGTGGCGAACATATGGGGTTGGGTTATTACCGTGCCCTTTTTGCATGCTGGCCCTGGTCTTGTGGATAATCATAATGGCGCCGGCGGCGGGCATCACCGTTTCTGTTTTAGGAAGAAACACGGCTATATTATTTGGAATGCTGGTGTTGGCCACCGGTATGGGGGTGCGACAAATAATCCGCTTAACCGGCTATGACCCCCATCGCATTTTTAACCGCATCCTGTTCTTATTAGGGTCAATAACTTTGCTGTTTGCTTTGACTATTCCTAACATAGTCAAGTCCATGAAAACGGATTTTAGACCCATTACGGTGGAATCGCCCTTTCACCTGGCCCTGGTAGCTGCCGGCTTGACAGTAATCATTTTTTGGGGCTATTTAAGCCAGAAGAAAGTAATCAAAGAGGTGAGGACAAGTGGTGATACTTCCCGGTTCAGAATATCTGGGTAAAATACTACATATAATTGCGCAAAGCTTATTGCTTCCCTGCATTTTAGGGTTGATCATCTTATTAATCCAGGCCTTGTTCCACCTGGGTGGTCTGGTGGCCGAATTCCAGCAGCGCAGGAGAGAAAGAATTAAACCTATTACTGAGTTTATCGCCACGCTGCCGCAAAACCCCAACTGGCAGGAATTGATAGAGACTGGAGCGGTTCCTGCGGCTTTTAAACCGGTGATGACTGCCTTTTTGGCTGAATCTTACCGGGGGGAAATAGTGCGGCGGGTACTGGCGGAAAAGCTGTTAAGCCAGGAAGAATTGGCAGCAGCCAAAGTTCTGGCAAAAACCGATATGATTGCCAGGTTAGGTCCTGTTTTGGGCTTGATGGGCACATTGATACCACTGGGCCCGGGTCTGGCGGCGCTGGGGCGGGGAGACATCCAGGCGCTGGCCCAGGCGGTAATCGTTGCCTTCGATACCACCGTTGTCGGCCTGGCTGCCGGGGGCATTGCCTCGTTGATCTCCAAAGCGAGGCGGCGCTGGTATGAAGAATACCTGAACGGCCTGGAGGCTCTTTTGGAACTTTGTCTGGGAGGTGAGCCCGTTGCTCAGGCGGAACAAAAGGCGGTGGCTTTTGGCGGAAGAAGAAGAGTATAACCCTCTAGCAGGGTTGGCCAATATGGTGGACGTGATGCTGGTTTTTGCCTGTGGTCTACTGGTGGCCCTGGTACTTTCCTGGAATCTGCAGGATGTATTCCTGAAGGATTTGAGCCCGGTCCAAAGGCAGCAATTGCTGCAAGCCATTAAAAATATGGTAACGGTGGAGCAAGGAAAAGAACTGGAAGAGATTCCGCAATTAGGCAGCGGTTCCGGCTCTGGTTACCAAGAACTCGGGACCGTCTACCGGGACCCCAAGACCGGCAAGCTAATCATGATCGAGAACCGAAAGGAGTGATTAACGTGTCTTTACTTGTTTTGCGCCAGCATAGGAAGCTGTGGCGGCTCACCGGCATCTTGTTGAGCTGCGCTCTGCTGAGCGGCATATTCCTGCCCATGACGGTAGCGGTCGGAGCTGAGCCTATTCTGGTCAAGATAGTAATTATAGCTAACAGCGAGAGCTACTTCCCCTCCCTGGTTTCAGCCTATGGGAAACTAGTTAATCAGGGGTACCCCCTAGAATTAAAAATCTTTAACGGCGCTGGCCTGGTTAATAACACCGAAGCGGAGCGGCTACGAAAAGAGTTGCGGGATGCCCGGGTGGTATTGTTGGAAATGATTGGCCTGGATACCATTAAAGTATTGCGACCGTTCCTGACGGAACTGCCTGCTGACGTTAAAATTCTTAGCACCAAGAGTTCCGAGTTTCCCGACCTACCCCGGATAGACGCGGGGGAGGATGCCGTCCTGAAGGCCTACTTCGATCAGGGGGGAGTGGAAAACATGAGGCGACTGCTCCTCTACCTGGCTTCCCGGCACGGCGGATTAGCCACCGGGGAGGAATTGCTGCCGGTACCCCTCCCGGATCGCTTTATCTACCACCCGGAAGCAGATCAAACCTTCAATGATCGGAAGGATTACCTGAATTGGTACCGCGACGCTGGTAAGCTGAAACCACGTGCCCCCTGGATTGGCATCATCACCTACGACAGCTTTTACAAAAACGGCGATATAGATATATATACGGCCTTGTTAAGGGAACTGGAAGCTCAGGGAGCCAATGTCATCCTCTCCTTTGCCAAGGACCGGGTGGAGGCTGTACGAGATTTTTTCATGGAAGACGGCCAGGGGCGCATTGATTTGCTGATTGCTGCTACCGGGTTTAACTTTGTTTTTGGTAAGCCAGAAGAAGGCGTTAAGCTTTTCCGGGAGCTGAACGTACCGGTGATGGCCCCCGTTTACGCAAGAAACCTGGAACAATGGAAGCAGGACCCAGCGGGCTTGGCCGGCGACGTATACTGGCAGATCGCCTACCCCGAGCTGGACGGACGCGTAGAGCCGGTGATGCTGGGCGGCACTCAAGCTGTGGGGGTGGACGCCGCCACCGGGGTGGAGATCGTGAAAAAGGTGCCTATTCCTGATCGCGTTCAGCGGCTAGCCCGGCGGGCCATGAACTGGGCAATGTTACGCCATAAACCAAACGGGGACAAAAGGGTGGCCATCATCTATTATAACTACAGCGGGGGCAAGGACAGTATTAGTGCCTCCTACTTAAATGTGCCGGAGAGCATAGCTGCCATCTTGCAAGCGCTGAAAAAAGATGGCTACCGAGTGGAAGGAAATTTTCCTGGAAAGGATCTCCTGAAGATAATGCTAACTTATGGGCGCAACGTAGGGAGCTGGGCGCCGGGGGAACTGGAAACCATGGTGCAGGCCGGCGCTATGACGGTACCCGTGGAAGATTACCTGCGGTGGTTCCGGGAACTGCCTCGGAGCCTGCAGGAGGCGGTGGAGCGGGAGTGGGGTCCCGCCCCGGGCCGGGTGATGGTGTATCAAGGGCAACTGGTCATCCCGGGGCTCATGCTGGGGAATGTGTTTATTGGGCCGCAGCCCATGCGGGGGTGGGGGGACGACCCCCAGAAGATCACTCACTCGCCCACCCTACCACCTACCCATCAGTACCTGGCGTTTTACTTCTGGCTGCAACATGACTTCAAGGCCGACGCGGTCATCCACCTGGGCACCCACGGTACCCTGGAGTGGCTGCCGGGTCGGAGCGTCGGCCTGGGGGCAGACGACTGGCCCGACGTAGTGTTGGGGGATCTCCCTAATATCTACCCTTACATCGTCAACAATCCAGGGGAGGGTACCCAGGCCAAGCGCCGCGGCTATGCTGTCATCATCGACCACCTTACGCCCCCAATGGTAAAACCCGAACTCTACGGCGACCTGGCGGCCCTGCAGGAGATGTTGAATAACTATGAAGTGGAGGCAGCTAAAGGAAATACGCGGCGGCTGGCCGCCATGCAAAAAGAGATTCTGGAAAAAATCACGGCCAATAACCTTGACCAGGTTCTTCACCTGGACCTGGCCCGAGACAGCTTTGAACGGGTCGTCCAAGAGGTAGACTCCTACCTGGCGGAGATGGTCGCCGAACTGATGCCCTATGGCCTGCATACCTTTGGGCGGCCGCCCGAGGAGGAACTGCTGGAGAGAATGGCCAGCGCCATGGTGGCTTACGATCCGGCTACCCGGAGCGGGAGTGAGGCCAACTACCAGCAGAAACTGACCCTCAGTACCCGGGAAATGGACAACCTACTGCGGGCGTTGCGCGGCGAATACATTCCCCCGGGATTGGGCCGGGACCCGGTACGCATCCCCGATACCCTCCCCACCGGGGTCAACTTCTACTCCTTTGACCCCCGGATGGTGCCTGATAAGGCCGCCTGGGAGACTGGGAAGAAGGCAGCCGACCAACTGCTAGCTCAGTACCTGGCGGAGCACGGTCGCTACCCGGAAAGGGTGGGAGTGGTGCTGTGGGCCATTGAGACCATGCGTACCCAGGGGGAAACGATAGCGATGATCTTACGCCTGATAGGGGCTGAACCTAAATGGGACAAAAACGGGCGGGTCACCGGCATTGACTTCACGCCGATCTCCCAACTGGGCCGCCCGCGGGTAGATGTTCTGGTGACCATCTCCGGCCTGTTCCGCGATACCTTTGCCTATATGGTGGAACTTTTGGACGATGCGCTGGCTCAAGTGGCCCGTCTGGAGGAGCAGCCGGAGGATAATATGGTGAAAAAGCACTTCCAGGAGGACCTGCAGGTTTACCGGGAAGAAGGCTACTCGGAAAAAGAAGCCGAAGTCCTGGCGGCAGCTAGGATTTTCGGCGATCCGCCCGGGGCCTACGGCACAGGAGTATCGGAGATGGTTGAGGCCACCAGCTTCTGGGATAAGCAGGAAGACCTGGCCCGCACTTACCTCGCCCGCATGCGGTATGCTTACGGGAAAAGGGTTTACGGACAGGAAGCGGAAAGCGCCTTCCGCCGGGTTTTGAGCAATACAGAGGTGATCACCCAGGTGCGGGATTCCCTGTGGGGTGTGCTGGATAACGATGACGTTTACCAGTACCTGGGAGGTCTCAATCTGGCCGCCCGACAGGTTTCCGGCCGGGAGGTGGACGTCTACATTACCAACACCCGGCAGGCCCGGGATCCGCAGGTTCAATCTTTCAACCGCTTTTTGGGCACCGAGCTGCGGACCAGGGTGCTGAACCCTATCTGGATTGAGGGGATGTTACAGGAGGGGTACTCGGGCTCAACCACCATCAGTAAACATGTGGGCCACCTCTTCGGGGTGGACGCCACCCTGGACGCGGTGGACAATTGGTCCTGGCGGCAGGTAATGGAAACCATTGTGCTGGACCCAGAGGTGCGGGATCGCCTAAGTCCCTATGCGGTACAGGCCATCGCCGGCTGGGGCCTTGAGGCCGCCCGGCGCCAGATGTGGCAGGCAGATCAGGAAACGTTAAGCCAACTGGCCAACACCTATGTTCAAAGTGTCCTGGAATACGGGGTGGTTTGCTGTCACCATACTTGCGCCAATATTGTCTTCAACGAGTGGCTGGCCAGCTTTGCCACTCTCCCGGGCCAGGATTTGGCCAGGTTCGGTGAGCTGTTCCGGGAAGCCACTAACCAGGACTTACATTTAAAACAAATCAGCGCAATTGTTGCCGAGCCCAAAGCTACTCCGCAGTCGCCCCGGATTCACCCTGTTACTACGAAAAAACCCGGCAGTTCGTCCTTAATTGCTCGCCGGGAGGACAATAGTTCCGGCAGAGTACAGGAGGCGGGTGAAGCAGCAAAAGCGACGAAAGAGAAGCCCATGCAGGATAGACCAAGGGCTTATGAGATTTATTCCACGGAACAGGGGGAAGCTCCCGGAACAGGTTCTTCTGGTGTTACTTTCTGGGCGATCCTTGGCGCTTTGCTGTTGGGAGCTGTCATTGCCGCAGGTTATTTTGGTGTTGGCAAAAAAAATCGCCCACTCTCCTGACGTAGGCACTGGGGCGAGAAGCCAGGGCAGAGAACATTTAATAGTGATCGCGGTAGACAAGGTATGCTGTAGATATGATTCGGGAAATCGACCACTGCCCTGGCTTTTGCCCCGGCAGCTTCCTACCGGAACCTAGGGTGCCCTTGCTATAATGTAGATTGCTTAACTACCAATAGAGTAGTTGCTTCGAGGTTTGGGTTCTTTGTCAGAATTAGTGCAGCCGCATAGAACTAATTTCCCGCAATAACCTTTCTCCATCGGAGATATGTTCCTGGAGGTGGCGGATTTCCTCGGGGTTTGCGTTAGACTGTCTCAACTCCTTCAGTTCGTTTTTATGGGCCGCTACAGAACCTTCTACATTTTGAAAAATCTCCATGGCAGTTTTAAAGGTCAGGCCGCGTTGCTTCTCTTTCTTAAACCGGTGTCGCATACTGCTGCAGCTCAATGATTTTCTTGCCTCCTCTTTAGTTTTTTTAATATTATTTGCCAGAGGGGTGTAGATTATAATAAGCCAAGCTGGTTAGAGATTGTTCGTCAAAAAATTTTTGCTTTTAGGAAGGAATTAAAACTAGTTCTGTTGAATATGCATAATATAATGTAATGGTAACTGAAGTTACCGTTAGTTCTAATTCTCAAAAAGAGGTCAATAGGCACCATCCATCAAAAATAATATTTATTTAATGACAACAGGCTATGAAGGTCTGACTAGCGGTTAAGGAAACCGGTCTGCATTCATAGCTTTTTTGCATTAAAAGCGTCCCATTACTTACTAATATTTCAATGCTGGGCAGAAGGGGAAGTATTTTAATTGGGCCACGAAGGCCTTGTCCTTGCTGAAGCGAGGAAGCCTTTCGTGGCTTTTTGCTTTAGCGGTTTGGGGCTCTGAAATCTTGGCACAGAGCTTTTAACCTCCTTGAACCGGCGCGGGATTGGCAAGTCCGCGGGCCAGTGTCCTCCTTTCTCTGACGGGGTGGGTTTGGGGAACTACCCGAGCCTGCCCTGGGAAGAAATTTTAATGAAATGAAGTTGCGGATTGACGGTTTAATTACGTGGGAATTAGACCATGGAGGTCTGGGCTTGCTGGGAATTGGCAAGCATGCTTCCATGGTTTTTATTTTGTCAAGAGGAGATAAGCAAGGAGGGAAAGTAGGGTAAAATGAACGGGCGGAGCCCGCCCTTGACCAGACCTCACTCCATAACTTTTTGTTAATCAAGCCCGGTTAAAGGATAAGAGTGTGGCAGTGGCATTTTATCAGGCCATTGTTGGCAAAAAGCATTACAAAACATAGAGTAGCAAAATCCTCAAATTCTACGAAAAAAAGAGTTTGGGGGAGTTAGAAACAAAATATTGAGATAGGAGGTAAGTCGATGAAGAAGGTAATCTTGACAGGCTTAGTTCTTGTTTGTCTAATAGCCTCTCTCATCGCTGGTTGTGCACCAAAAAAGGAGGCGGCACCGCATCCTGAACCCGCTGTGCCTGCTTATCCTAGAACTATTGTCGATTCTGCTGGCAGAACGGTGACGATAGATAAGCCGATACAGAGGATTGTTGGGCGCCTTCAGGTAGCTGAAGCCATTAAGATACTGGGAGCAGAGGATAAGATGGTCGGCGTAGGGGATAGCGTAAAACAGAGGGAACTGTTCTTCCCCGAGTTAAGTAAGCTACCTTCGGTTGGAGAAAGGAGTAATCCAAATATCGAGAAAATAATCGAGCTTAAACCTGACGTTGTCATCTGGACCCGAACATTTGCTGAAGGAGTGCTTGAAAAAAAACTTGAGCCACTAGGTATAACCGTTATTCGTTTAGACCTATACAGACCAGAAACAATACTAGATGACTTGAGAAAGCTGGCGTATATACTGGAGAAGGAGGATGAAGCTAAGAAGTTCATTGATTGGTATGAAGGATATATGAATGCCATTAAACAACGGACCACTGGACTTCCGGAGGACGAGAGGCCAAAAGTGTACTTTGAGATGTTCTGGGACTATATGACATGCACTAGAGGCTACGGACCAGACATGATGATTCGGGCGGCCGGTGGAAGGAATATCGCTGCCAACCTTGAGCCCCCGGATAAAGCTGTCAAAGTAAGTCCTGAGTGGGTGGTGGCGCAGAATCCCGATATTATAGTCAAATCTCCATCTATCGCTGGCGTCTATCCCTATAACATAGATGATCCGAAAGTGCTGAAGGATATAAGAGATGCCATTTTGAATCGCCCTGGATTTAGTGAAATTACTGCAGTAAAGAAAGGGAGAGTTTATGTGGGGCTCCCGTGGGGGGAGCTAGTTGTTACACCTAGAAGTGTGATTGGAACGGCATATATGGCAAAGTGGTTCCATCCAGAGCTATTCAAAGACCTAGATCCAAAGGCTATTCACCAGGAATATCTTAAGAGATTCATGCGTATAGATTATGATCTCGACACACATGGTGTTTTTGTGTATCACCCAGAGCAGCATCCAGATGGAAGATAGCGAAAAGAACGAAGGATATTGGAGGTGTCTTTTATGCTTAAAGTTGCCGGCTTTCGCGTGATTCACGGCCCGAGTACGGTGGGGCGGGTTTACCAGGAGGCTCTGGCCGAGCTTGCAAGCGGGGAATTGGCGGTGGAATTCAGGTACAGCCAGCCGCCAGCAGCGGGTATGCCCCTGCCGCCGCCGGAGTGGCTTGAGTTTGCACGTGAGGAAGCGGACGCGGTCTTCTTCAGCTTTCCGCCGGAGTTTAAAGCGTTAGGAGAGTTTTTCGGCAGGCTAAAAGAGGAGCTGCAAAAACCGCTGGTGCCGGTGACCGTCGAGGTAGCGGGGACGGGCAACGTGTCCCCGGAGGCGGCCCAGCGCGCTATCCAGTACCATCTTTTCGGCGGCAAAGCGAACCTGAAAGCCTTCCTCTTGTGGCTAGGCGAGCTAGCCGGGAAGTTGCCAGCCGGAACGGCACCCGCGCCGCAAGAGGTTCCCTGGGCGGGGATTTACCACCCGCGGGCAAAGGGATATTTTACCCGCCTGGATGATTACCTGGCCTGGTATGGGGAACGGCGGCCGCTTGTTGGGCTTCTTTTCCCCCGCATTTTCTGGGTGGAGGAAAACCTGGCGGGGCACGAAGCGATCATCCAGGAAGTTGAACAGCGCGGCGCCGGGGTAATTCCTGTTTTCAGCGACGGCTGGTTTGGGCAGGTAAAAAACGATGATGTAATCCGGCAGTTCTTCTTCCAGAAGGGGAAGCCGGTCATCGAAGTCCTCTTGGTCTACAGTGGCTGGTTTTTAAAGGCACGGCGAGACATAGTAGCGGTGAACCATGAGCCTTCGGACGATGTGCTTCAGGAGTTGAACGTGCCCATTTTGAAGATGATCCATGCAGCGCGGCAGACGGAAGCCCAGTGGTGGGAAAACCCGCAGGGCTTGAACCTACCGCAGGTGATCATCAGTATTACCTTGCCGGAGTTCGACGGGCTCATCGAGCCCCTTCTGGTGAGCGCGGCAGAAGATGAGGGCGATTTCGCCCGGGCCCAACCACTACCTGAACAAGTTAGTTATCTGGTTGACAGGATGATGCAGTGGATTGAACTCCGGCACAAGCCCAACGCCGAAAAGAAAGTGGCCTTTGTTCTCTTAAATTCCCCTTGTAAAAGTGTAGAAGCCACAGTTGGCACGGCCTTTGGTCTTGACAGCCTGGAGAGCCTGGCCCGCATTTTAAAGCGGATGAGGGAGAAAGGTTATCGCCTTGAGTGGGTGCCCCAAGACGGCCGTGAGCTGGCGGAAGCAATTTTGGGGCGCAAGGCGCTTCCCGACTTCCGCTGGACAACATTAGAGGAGATAGTGGCCAAGGGCGGTGCTGCAGCATTTGTGCCTTTAGAGAAGTACCTTTCCTGGTTTAACGAGCTTCCGGAGCAGGCTCGGGAAAAGATAGCTGCGGCATGGGGTCACCCTGGTCAAGTAAGTGAGCTAAAAGGGGTACAGAAACTCTCCCTAGGTCTTCATGAAGGGCAAATCGTTGTCCCCGGGATAATCACGGGGAACGTCTTTATTGGTGTTCAGCCCAAGAGGGGTTGCGCCGGTTCCCGCTGCGATGGAGAGGTGTGCAAAATCCTCCACGATCCGGATATACCACCGCCGCACCAGTGGATAGCCTGGCACAGATGGCTTGAGGAGGAGTTCGGCGCCGACGTGGTGGTACACGTGGGGACCCACGGGGTGCTGGAGCTTCTGCCCGGCAAGACTACAGCACTATCTGAATCCTGCTTCCCCCGCATTTCTCTAGGCAAGGTACCGCACCTTTACATTTACAACTTGGTCAACCCCATGGAGGCGGTAGTGGCCAAGCGGCGCTCAGCGGCGGTCATTGTAGATCACTTGCCACCGGTTTTGGCCAGCATGCGGTTAAGCGGGGAACTTGCAGAGCTAGAGGAACTTCTAGAGGACTACCAGAAGGCGATAAGCCTGAATGAGAAAGGGCGTGCCGAGGTAATTCGGGCACAGATTGCCGAAAAAGCGCGGGCCGCCAACCTTTGGAGTGGGGAACAAGACCCCGACCCTGGGGTTTTACACGAAAAGCTTACTCTTCTTCGGGAGAGCCAGTTCCGAGACGGCCTGCACATAGTTGGCGAGGCGCCGGAGGGCGAGGCGCTGGCGGAACTTCTAAACGCAATCCTGCGGCTGGATCAGCCCGATTGCCCCTCTTTGCGGCGTGCTCTGGCGGAGTGCTTAAAGCTTGATTATGATGCCCTGTTAAAGGAACCGCAAGCATTTCACCCTGCGGCCGGGATGAGCAACGGTAGGCTTCTTGAGGAGCTGGATTTGCTGGGGAAGGAGATCCTTGCTGACATCCTGGACTTGCAGGTGGACGCGGTGGGCGAGCCTCTGGCTAGGGCACAGGAGCACATTTCCCGCTTTGCCCGGCGCCGGGGTCTTACCCTTGATGGCGGTAAAGACTCACTGGCCAAAGTGTTGGCCAAAGCCTTGCGCATTATACCGCTGGTAAGACGTACGAGTGACGAAATGGAAAACCTGCTGCGTGGTTTTGCCGGCGAGTTCATCCCTCCCGGAGCCTCTGGGGCGCTGGCCCGGGGCAAGGTGGAGGTTCTACCCACGGGACGCAACATGTATTCCATCGACCCCTGGCGCATTCCCACCGCTGCTGCCTGGGAGGTGGGTAGGCGGCTGGCGGAAGAACTCATTGCCCGCTCGAAAAACGAGGACGGTTCTTACCCGGAAACCATCGGCTTTACCTTGCGGGCGATGGATCCCTTCCGGGCCGATGGGGAGCTCATTGCCCAGATCCTCTATACCCTCGGTGTGGAGCCGGTCTGGGTGGCCGGACGGGTGGTAAACCTCAGGCCCATACCTTTGAATAAACTGGGGCGTCCCCGCATCGACTGTCTGGTAAACCTCTCCTCCATTCTGCGGGATGGGATGCCGCGTGCCTTCGAGCTCATTGACCAGGCGGTGAAGATGGTGGCGGAGCTGGAGGAGCCGCCGGAACAGAATTTTGTGCGCAAGCACGTGCTGGAAAGGGAGGCCGAGCTCCTGGCAGAGCACGGGAGGGAAGAAGCTCGAAGGTTGGCCACCTTGCGCGTGTTTTCCTCCGCCCCGGGGACCTACGGCACGGGCGTGGAGTTGGCGGTGGCGGCATCTGCCTGGAAAGAAGAGCAGGACCTCGCCGAGGTCTACTTCCACTGGACGAGTTACGCCTATGGGGAGGGGGTTTACGCGCGAAAAGCGCCGGATGAACTGGTGGACAACTGCTGCCGGGTAACTGTGACCTTTGAAAAGTTCGACTCGGACGAAATCGACCTTTTGGACTGCTGCCACATCTACGGGGTGCATGGTGGTTTTACCGTGGCGGCCAAAGTCGTCTCCGGCCAAGAGCCAAAAACCTACTTCGGCGACACGCACGACCCCGAGCGCCCGGTAATCCGCACCCTGCGCGAGGAACTTTCCCGCATTGCCCACACCCGGCTTTTAAACCCAGCCTGGATCGAGGGCAAGAAGCGTCACGGTTACAAGGGGGCCGGGGACATCTCCAGCCGGGTCAACCACATGTACGGCTGGCAGGCCACTACCCGCCAGGTGGAAAACTGGGTCTTCGGTGGTATTGCCGAAAAGTTCGTCCTGGATGAGGAGAACCGGAAGTTCTTCCAGGAGCACAATCCCTGGGCGCTGGAGGAGATCGCCAGGAGGTTGCTGGAAGCCCACCAGCGCGGCCTGTGGAACGCTGATCCGGAAGTTTTGGAAGGACTGAAGGAGTTTTACCTGGAGATCGAAGGCTGGATTGAAGAGAAGATGGGCGAAGTTAAGGGGGACTTCCAAGGTGGTGCCATCGA
>NZ_BDGJ01000083.1 GCF_002207765.1 Calderihabitans maritimus | reverse complement strand
GTCGTAAAAAATGTTTGACCTTTGAGGTATCCTTTGGGACAATCACGGTAGAACCGCTGACGGGGCAGTTCATCCCCTCCTGCACTTCCTAAGTGCTTGAAGAGACTGCTCCCCGGGCCTGACGCCAACCGCTTACGCGCGGGTTGCACGCCCTTTAGAGGTTCTCCCTTCAGC
>NZ_BDGJ01000082.1 GCF_002207765.1 Calderihabitans maritimus | reverse complement strand
CAAAGGTCAAACATTTTTTACGACAAAATAAATGACCAACTGGAAATTTAGCCGTTGGTCATATCATACAAGGATGGGAAAACATGACTACCCGCGAAGTGGGCAAAATAGGTGGCAACATGGTTAAGAAGATGGTCGAATTTGCCGAGCGGGAAATGGACGCCCAAAACGCCATACCTGTATATGATGAAGATAATAATGTAGAGTCATAGGCCAAATTTTTTAATTTAAAACTTCATCCTTCTTTATTTACGTCAAAATTTGCCGGGCTTCAGGACTTGCAATAGAGGTGTAGATGTGTTAAAATAACTTCTGTCAAATCAACATGGGCGTGGGGCTATAGCTCAGTTGGGAGAGCGCTTGAATGGCATTCAAGAGGTCAGGGGTTCGAATCCCCTTAGCTCCACCAGGGAATTCAGTGATGGTGCGGGTTTCAGTTTCTGGGATGTAAGCTGTGATGGAAATTACTGGTTTTAGTTCACATTTAGTTCACATGAAACCCGGCCATGCAGACAGACTGGTATGTTTTAGATACCAGTCTTTTTTTTTTATTCTTGAAATATCATGGCGTTGATCCGTTCAGCTTCTCGTTCGTCAATTTTGGCAGGGATATAGTGGTGATACCTCTTGAACGTGAAGGCAGGGTCTTTGTGGCCCAGCCAGGCGCTGACCTGGCGCACCTCTATGCCTTTCCGTATTAGTGTCGTAGCAAAAGTGTGACGCAAAGCGTGGAAGTGGGTGTTTTCCGGCAGTCCGGCTTTGCGAAGTGTCGGTATCCAGTATCTGTTTCTGATATTGCTCGGATTCAACGGGTTGCCGACTTCGTTTGCAAACACCAGGTTTCTGTCATTATACAGAGGCCCGGCTTTAAGTTTTTCTTTTGCCTGCTGCGTGCGTTGAGCTCTGAGGGCTTTTTCGACGTCCGGAAACATCGGGATAGTGCGTTTAGAACATTCAGTCTTGGCATCGCTTGTGCTGTCGTCGTTGCTCATGTTTATAAACGTGATTGTCTTGTCTTTGAAATTTATCTGGTCCCACGTGAGATTCAGAAGTTCTCCCTTGCGCGCTCCGGTGCCTAGTGCTACGATGAAGAGGTTTTCCAGCCTGCTGCCCTGTGCCGCCTCCAGGAAGCGTTTCCGTTGTTCGTCGGTGAGGGGTTTGACTTCCTTTTCATGTAGGCGGGGCGGTTTGACTTTGTCGGCAGGATTGAACGGTATCAGATTAAGTGCGACTGCCCTATTCAGTGCGGAAGAGAGCAAAGAATGTACATAACGCACTGTGCGGGTGGAAAGTTCTTTACCGCCTTTTTCCTTCGATTTGCGCAATTTCAGGTACAGTTTATCGATATGGTATGGTTGTAAGTCTTTTAGTTTTATGAAGCCAAGCTCGTGGATGATGTGATTATTGACCAAATACCGAGCGGTAGAGATTGTTTTTTTATTTTGATGGTCTGCTTCGTACTTTTCGAGCCAGTCCGTCATGTATTCAGCTACCGTTAGGTCGGTTGGGACCGTATAAGTACCTTTATCGAGACCGATAAGGACTTCTCTCAGTCGCCGCTCTGCGTCTTTTTTTGTGCCGTACACTATTTCCGCTTTCTGACGCCGCTTTCCGGTCTCGGGATCACGGGGCAGTTCGTAGCGGATCAGCCATCTCGTCCTGCCCATCCTGTCTTTTCCTCTGGAGTAGATTCCCGGCATACGGGTAACAACTAAACCTCCTTTCGGGCTCCCCAGCCGGGACAAAAGTTTACTTCGACCCGGCCGGGGAATTTTCCTTCCTTTGCAGCCAGTGGAGGAAAGCGTCTCTGCGTACCCGAATGGTCCTGCCAATGCGGATGGCGGGGAAACTCGGGTCATGGGCAAGCTCGTATGCGGCTGACCGGGAAATGCGGAGATACCGAGCAACGTCCGGCATCGTCATGACTTCAGGAAGTTTTACATCTTCCGAAGACAGGGCTTGGTTGGTCACGGGTCTGTCTCCTCCTTCTTTTAATTTTGGTTTGGGAAGTTAAAGAAAAATAAAAAGGCAGATTTTCCCTGCTAAATGGAAAAATCTGCCTTGCGGACGAAAATAATTGCAACAGGGGTAACCGCATTCCCTGTTACAAGAACATATTAACATATTTTCATGTAAAATGCAAATTTTACACGTTTCTCCCAAATTAATTTTAGGCCTGGTAAAACTGGAGCCATGCAAGGACTACCCGTAGCGCGCATGCGTGGAGGTGGTTTAACGCCACAGTAATTTTTTATGAAATTATTACACAAGGCTCTCTGACGGTAGTATCACAATCCTGCGTGACTTGGGGTAGTCATATCTCACGGTAATGTAGGGCAAAACCACCGCTGGATTTTGGTCAGTTTGTACAATTGCAGTGTAGATTTTTTATATAAAAATTATATAAAAATTATATGAAAATTATATTAAAATTATAGTATTTTTATATATTTTTTATATAAAAGATCTACAGTAGCTCGGGCGAAATATCTACACTAGGATACTACACCTAGTTCGTTCGGTAGTGTATACCCGTAGTGTAGATCCAAAATCGCCTTAAACCCTTGTGCCGCAAGGCTTTGCCGATTGTGCCTTTGGTCATACTTTTTGCAGCAACTTATGCGAAATTATATACCTTCTCCCTGCAAACGAAAAATGAAAACTAGCGTTTGTGCAAAGTTAGTGTAGTTCTTTTGAGTATCAACCGGGTGGTTATACTATTAATTCGTATGAATGTCCCTCAAACATTTCGCTGCTCAAACCCAATCGTCTAACAGCCATCTTTAGATAAAAGTGACCAGTTTCTAAAAAAATCCTTCAGGTTTTATAGACCGGAAACCGGCTTTTTAAATCAGGCGTTGTCTTTAAAAGACAAAATTTTTGGGTACCTAATGAAACTTGACACGGGCTACTTATGATACTCTCCTGTACTCATGAATTTGAGATAGTAAATTTATATAAAAAGGCTTGTCGTCTATATTAATAAAAATCTATACTACAAAATTAACCTCCAGCAGACAAAAACTTCAAACGAAATGCTTCCACTATTTCATTACAACGATTTTTGTCAGCACGAAAAATTAGTTGAGTAGCTGGTATTTTAATAGTACCAAATTTCCGATACTGCTCTTCTCCAACCTCAACTTCCCAATCTGAACCCCAAAATTTTCCTTGTTCATTATAAGAATCGCTAATAGATGTAAAGTATTCTATCAGATATTTTCTTGGTATACCGCTTTCAATCTTTATCTCTATCTTTGGCATTTATTCTTCACCTCATTTCTAAAATTGTATAAATTATTATTTTTATAGATAACTTTAAAATCTCTCATCTTAATAACCAACCAAACAAACTTCAGCCTATTCTAATGATAATAGTTAAATAAAAAGCTTTACTTTAGTAAAACCGGATATAATGACGATGGCTACTAAAAGGATGGAAGCAGGAAGGGCTATTTATACCAAACCATTTTATCGCGAAAGGCTTGTTATTGCGCCGGACACAAAAGTGATTGAAGTCCCAATTTACCCCTTTTGAAAGTTCCAGCCAGCAGGTAATGACGGTACTACGTTTGAAACCACTTTTTCCCCTGGCTCAGGGACAAATGAGTTTATAAAAAGCAAAGGATTTTCAATTTGGTATACCAAAAGAATTGCAGTCTCTAACCGTAAATAGTTGTAGGCTGGGCATTAGCATAACAGATCTCATAATTCGACCTATGTCCATGAGCGGCTACTGCATGAAGATTCGTCTCCTTTATCATGGGCCTAAATTTCCGGCCGTTTCGGTCAGGCCTGCTTTTACCAATCGCGACCACCAGTTGGCAATGGGTCAGAAAGCAGGGTTGTAAAATTGGAGCCGGCTATTGCCGTGGAAACTACAATGTATTAACGTTTAGATTGGTGACACAAGTTCTAAAAACCAAGTCCCTGAGTGATAGGACAAGATGAGGCCTGGAGTCCGGCCGTGAACAATCACCGGAGGAGACCGGATAGAGCGGATTTTAGCCAGTAGAAGAACAAAAAGCCGAAGATGTAGAAAAATGGCTGCAGGCGTCTTAACCGGCATTAAAGGGACCATTTACCGACCGGCCGTGGATTAAGTATCTTTCTGTGAGGTGGATGTCAAGGCCGCCGGCATAAAGTTAATGTTTTAGAAGGTGAGGTCTCTTAAATAGAAAATTTTCTTGGGTACCTACTGAATCTTGACCCGGACTATTATTTCGGAAGAAATTGATATATATTTTAATTTTTGTTATAAAATCATAAAATATTAACCAGTAGTATATCAAATCACAGCCTGATTGGGGGCCAGTGAGGTGGCAGAGCTGTTTGATAAGAAATCCAGCGACTATGATAACTGGTATCAGACGCCGAAGGGACGGCTGGTGGACAAGATTGAAAAGGAGGCCATCTACGGGTACCTGAAGCCCCGGGCGAGCATGGAAATACTGGATATAGGTTGCGGTACGGGCAATTTCTCCCTGGAGCTGGCCCGGCTGGGTGTAAAGGTGACGGGTATCGATGTTTCGGAAGCTATGCTAGCTAAAGCGCGGGAAAAGGCGACACAGGAAGGCCTTGCCATAAAGTTTTTGCGTGCCGATGCCCGCAAGCTTCCGTTCGGGGAGGCGAGCTTTGACGCAGTGGTATCGGTCACAGCCCTCGAATTTGTCCCCAACCTAGCGGATGCTCTGCAAGAGGCCTATCGCGTACTTAAACCCGGTGGACGACTGGTAGTGGGGCTAATTGGAGGAAATAGTGCCTGGAGCCGGTACTACGAAGCGAAAGCGGCCCGGGATCCGGAAAGTGTTTTCCGCTGGGCTCACTTTCCGACCCTATCTGAACTGATAGTTGCTATGCCGGGAAGCGATGTTCAGGGAAAAGCGGTCTTATTTGTACCTCCAGATTTTGATTTTACTAAAGTAAATGAGGCCTTGGCGCTGGAGGCCGAGGCTCAACGGCAAGGACGAACAGATGGAGGTTTTATTTGTGCGGTATCTTATAAAAAGAGGACGGATGGGAATTAAAGATTGACAGGCCGCGGAAGAAGGGTCTCGCTCTTAACTAAGCAGTTTTCCCTGAAAAAGTAGTATTTGAAGCTACTTGGTACTGACGAGCTAATTTCCTTTCGGTTGAATTGTCTTTATCTCGTACATTCTTACCAACTTTTTCTATACCCAAGCTGGCTATTCGGTGGAGGTTGTAGGCAAATATGCCGTTTGCCACCCGGGTTTTGGTTCCTTAGTAACCCGGAACAGACTCCGTCTGGAGTTGACCGCATCCCGGGATATTGCAACACTCTTGAACCAATTTGTGCAAATGCAGTGTAGATTCTGTACGTCAAAATTACATCAAAAACGCGTAGAAAATTACGTCTGTTTTTACGTCATTTTGACATACAAGATCTACAGTAGCTCGGGCGAAATATCTACACTAGGGTACTACACCTAGTTCGTTCGGTAGTGTATACCCGTAGTGTAGATCCAAAAACGCCTTAAACCCTTGTGCCGCAAGGCTTTGCCGATTCTGCCTTTGGTCATACTTTTTGCAGCAACTTATGCGAAATTATATACCTTCCCCCCGCAAACGAAAAGTGAAAATTAGCGAGTGTGCAAAGTTAGTGTAGTTCTTCCTCATATCAGCAGAATGATTATGCTACCACTTCCTTCATAAATGCTCCAGCCTTCTCAAGATTAGAATGGAATTAATGTTTCTGCGTTAATATGCATCGTATTTGGTACTCTATCCGCGTGGAAGAAATGGTCAGAAGGCTTAACCCCATCCTGCGGGGGTGGATTAACTACTTCCGCATAGCGAACTGTAAGAGAGTACTCGTGAACTCATGGGATGGATACACCGACGGCTAAGAATGAAGAAGATGCTGGAGTGGAAGACCTGGAAGGCGCTTCATAAAGCCCTTCGCCGTCGAGGCTATAAAGGGGAATTTGAGAAAATATCCATGCGAAGACGGAGAAACTCAGCCTGCCCTTTCATCTCGATGGCCCTTCCAAACACCTGGTTTGACGAAATCGGTTTAATTAACCTCGAAAGATATGAGGTTGGCATCTTGCATCGTTATTATGAAAGCTAACGACTGAGGTTTACCAGGAGCCGTGTACGCGGCCCGTACGCACGCATATTCCGGAGCAAACTGGACAGTAATTCCGGATTAAACTGGACACCAAATCCGATTTAAATTGGACACCGATTCCGATCCTAACTGGACACCAATTCCGATTCAAACTGGACACTAATTTCTGGAAGCCTATGATGCAAGAGATGTTTCGCGAAGCGATGCCCGGTACCAAAATTGCCATAGGAATTCTTGAACACTTGCTTAATTCGTTTAGTGACAAAAAACGAATGAAGGAGTGTTCAAGACCGACGGCAAATAGACCCGCGGTAAAATGTCAAGACCCTGAATTGGAAATTTTATTGTTTCAAAATGTAAAAAGGCAACAAGAAACCAAGCCGGTAAGCCAAAACAGAAAATACCAGCTCAAACAGTAAAAGTAAGTTGAAAAGAAATATTTACCCTAACCTCCTTGGCCGGTAAATTTGGCCCTCACTCAGCGGCGTGAAGACCATGCGTGCGAGCTTGC
>NZ_BDGJ01000081.1 GCF_002207765.1 Calderihabitans maritimus | reverse complement strand
ATACAGCCACGCCTGTAACCTTTGCTCCTGGGTCAAGCTTGAGACGTAGAGGCTGAAGTTGGCTCTGTTCTGCTTTTCTATCCTTCCCGCCTTTAGGCGTGGGGTCTATGACAACGTAGGACATCAGCACAAAACTAGTTAAAACAGTGATTATTAACTCCTGCTTGTTCGTACTGTTCCAAAATTATCTTCTCAAAAACCCCCACTAGGGTCGGGTCAAACTGTATCCCCGCGCATCTCCTTAATTCCGCCAGGGCTTCCTCTTTAGACAAAGCTTTGCGATAAGGCCGGTCTGATGTCATAGCATCATAGGCATCCGCAATAGCCAAAATACGACTTAAAAGATTGATCTCTTCCCCGCGCAACCCTCGAGGGTAGCCCTCGCCGTTCCACCACTCATGGTGCTGCCTGATAAGCTCTGCAATGGGAACCAGTACAGGACTCGAACAGGCAATGCGGTAGCCTATTTCAGGATGTTTTTTGATTTCTTCTTTTTCTTTCTCACTCAGCGCACCTGGTTTACGGAGAATGTAGTCAGGTACACCCAGTTTACCGATATCGTGTATTTCAGCCAAAAGACCGAGGTCACTCAACTCAGCAGAAGATAGTCCCAATGCCTCCCCCATAAGGCGGGTCATCTTCTTCAAGCGTTCAGCATGACCACTTGCAAGATAATCCTTTTCCGCAAGCGCTACTTTTAAAATACGTACGGTAGCACGTAAAGGATCAGTCCTTCGGGCCAGCTTATCCCGATACATTCTATTGTCTGCTTCTTTAAAAGTTTCCCATAATGATTGTCCGGGATTTTCAGCTGTTGCCGTACCCAGGGAAATACTTAATGGTAATTGCTCATGAGCATTGTTCTCTTCAATGACTCTGCGGATGCGGGAAATAATCTCCTCTGCAGTTTGCCGGCTTGTTTGCGGCAGGATGATTGCAAATTCATCGCCACCGATGCGCGCTACGACATCTGAAGAACGAAATTGGTCACGAATTATCCTGGCAAATCGTCGCAGGAGCTCATCACCCTGATAATGCCCCAGAGTATCGTTGACAATTTTTAAACCGTCCAAGTCGCCGACAATGATGCTTACGGGAAAAGAACGACTTTTTTCCAGGCGGTGCATTTCTGCTTCAAAGTAAGCACGGTTATAAAGGTTGGTTAACTTGTCATGAAAACTTAAATATTTAATTTGTTCCTCGGCTTGTTTTTGCTCGGTGATGTCGCGAGCAACAGCTACTATGCATTCTTCCTCACCGAACTCTATCAACCGAAGGCTAACCGAAACCGGAAATTTGCGTCCATTCTTGCGGCGGCACCAACCTTCTACTGTCAAGCCTTCTTTAGCTCCCCGCACCTTTCGAATTATTTGTTCCCAGGATTTAGTTATATCTGATTGAATGTCCAACACGCTCATTTTTGCAAGCTTGTCCCGGTTACAGCCCAACCATTTGCAGGCAGTCTGGTTAGCGTCGAAAAATTTGCCGTTTTTTGCATCAATCAAGAAGATGGCATCATTGATTTGCTCCATTAAGGCACGGAAGCGTTTTAATTCCTCTGTTCGCTTGAGTTCGTTCAGTACCTCTTCAACACGGCGAGCAAAAATGGTATAGAGACGTCTATCTCGACTGGAAAGAGGATCCGCCTGCTCCAAATACAATAAACCCAACTTTCCATTGCGCAAGTAATATAAAAAACGATTGTCCCCCTCTTTTTCTATCTCTTCCCAGACATCATATTCTCTTTGAAAACCCCAATATCCTAAACACTTTCGGTGCTCCCGGTCACCAGTAATTAAGGCTAGTCGGCGGACTCCGAACAGCCGGGTTGATTTTTCAATTATTTCACGTACTAAATCCTTCTCGCGTGCTGGAAAGGAAAAGGAGAAGATATCATACAAAATTAAAAGCTCTGACGTATCAAAAGACATCAGCTACCTCCCCACAGCTACAATGATAGTTTTGTTATGAAAAAACGGAATTCCGGAAAAAGTACCCACTTCACCAAATGAAAGCATGCCTATCATAGGTACCTCTGGTCCTACGACATTCATAACCTCTTTCAATTCCTGTTCAAATTCTTTGCCCATTAATAAATAGCGGGAAACACAATCAAACAAAAATATTATCTCTGGCGATGCTAAACCACTTACTGCAATACTGGCTACTTCTCCAGCAGTTGTAATGAGGTTTTCGACAGTTCCCTCCATCAACGTTACCACGGTGTTTTGTGGAACTTCTGTAACAAACACTATACTGTTATCTTCCTCAACTTTAAGTGGGTCACGAATAAGGAAATATCCACCCACTGCGGGTATACCCAGGGGATATTTCATGCCGTAGGAAGGGAAACTTTCCTTGTCAATGCCTCCCAAGCATTCAGAATATACCTCAAACGCCGGACGCCCATCAATTTCATAAACTTTTTTTCCACTTGCTTTGGTAATCACCATTGGTTGCCCAACAGGTTTCCAACCGTGACCTATGCCAATTTGAAAACTAATTCCCTTTACAAGGGCAGCCGCAAGGGCATTACTGCTGACTCCCTGTTCGGTGAATTGATAGGTCTTGAAAAATTTCAGATTATCCCCGGTTCCTCCACCGATATAGGTAAAGTTCGGCCCCAGAGCATTATACATTCCTTTGATGAGGTCGGAAATATTCGTAGCAAATCCATCCGGAAAAACAAATACCGTACCGGAGTCAATGCCGCTGGCGCGTAACTTTCGTCCCGCTTCTTCTCCACTTTCCCATGAAGATAGATTAACATTTTCCTGCAAGCACGTCGCAACCTGCATCTCAGAGTCGCTAATTGTACAGACTCCCACACCCTTCTCTAATACCCCATCACGAGTAATAATTCCTGGCGTACAAAGCCCCACCAATTTGGACTTGCCGATAACCTCCTTAACGGCCTGCAATACCAGCTCCTGAGCATAATTTTCCGTAGTAAAAAGAAAGGTAATTGCAGGCTCTCCAGATTGCCCAACGGCTTGCTCTGCTGCCAACCGTCCTGCCAATACTGAATCACATTTTTGGTTGTAACCTATCCCAACCCGCATATCTATTTCCTCCAAATAATCTAAATTATCTAACTCATAGGTTAGTTGTTCTTTGTCAAGTTTTGGACTCAAATTGCCAAATGATTTTCTGAAATTTTCCGACAAAACCAATAACTTTACCGCGGTTGTTTCTAGGTTTTACCGGCACGATGAATTTTTGAGATTGTTTTCTCCTTCTTGATGGGTCTTGCCTCGATATCGAAATGGCTTACTACCCTATCAACAATGTTTTTGTTACCTGAAACTACCTGTTTGGACTGTTCAACTATTCTTTCTGCAACTGCAATTTGCTCTTTGAGTTGTTTAACAAAGTATTCTGTTTTTCTACAAGCTTTTTGTCCATCGTACCAGATTATCCCAAGTTCTTTAAATGTTAATACTTCTATGCCGGAATCATCTTCACGTATTCCGTCAGCTAAAGTAATTGGTACTAACATCGAGTCCTCCTTGAAATAAAGTTAATACTGTTAACCTTCAACCAGGTGCCGCGACCACTTCATTCAAATAAGTCATCCATGAGTTTTTCGATTTTCTTCCGGCGCTTTTCCGTTTCCTCTTTATCGACCTCAATCGACAGTTTAAGCACATCGCCCTCTTTTGCCTCTTTCGGCAAAAGACTCCGCGGCAGATCAAAAGTTTTGCCGTTATACTCTATTACCGCCATGTCACCCTCAAACCGATCTATTTTAAGCACTACGCCACCCCCTGTTATTCATACCGTGAAACCAGCTTACCTTGAGCATCATAGAGGGCTCCTGGGTCACCCTTATTGTTCCAGATATACCTCTTAGTCCACACCAGCGTGCTAGGACCAGCCTGAGCATTCGGCCCGCTCACAATCTTCAGTATCTCCCCGGCCGGTATAACCGTCCCGGACGGGAAGGTGAAGGTCTGGTTACCCTTCTCGCTGACCAGCTTCCAGCCGGATATATCCACCGCCGCACCGCCGGTGTTCTTGATAGTGACCACCTCGCCTTTTAGGTCAATATCCGCTATCTCCACGCCGCCGGTACCAGCGGCATAAGTAGGGTTATCTGGATAATAAAGCGCATCACCTTTAGGTGGTTTAACCCATACGTAATAATAGCCTTTGTCGTTGTCTTTATCATAATTATATTGTGTGTTATTCCAAGGATCATAAGGCATTTTAGAAATGTAATCGCCTACTAAGGCATTCAGAGTTTCGGGATAAGCATTATAGTTCACATAATACAGCTCAATCGCAGTGCCAATAGTTTTTAAATCGGCTTTAGCGGCGTTCAGCTTGGCCTTGTCCGCTTTCCCGGTAAAGCTGGGGATAGCTACCGCCGCCAGGGTACCCAGGATCACCACTACAACCATCATCTCAACCAACGTAAAACCGCTGTCTTCTTTTAACTTTTTGCCTATACGCCTGATCATCGTTTATCACCGCCCTTGCCTCGTATTTCCTATGTCTATTGCATTGTCCCCATAATGTTGGATATGGGTAGTAAAACGGAAATGATGATAAAAGCCGGGATATCTCACCGTGAAACCAGTCTATTACGAGCACTAGACCCCCTATTATTCATACCGTGAAACCAGCTTACCTTGAGCATCATAAAGGGCTCCCGGGTCGCCCTTGTTGTTCCAAATATAACTTTTAGTCCACACCAGCGTGCTAGGACCAGCCTGAGCATTCGGCCCGCTCACAACCTTCAGTATCCCCCCAGCCGGTATAACCGTCCTGGACGGGAAGGTGAAGGTTTGATTACCCTTCTCGCTGACCAGCTTCCAGCCGGATATATCCACCGCCGCACCGCCGGTGTTCTTGATGGTGACCACCTCGCCTTTCAGGTCTATACCCGCTATCTTCACGCCGCCAGAAGAAGAAACGGAAACGGGCGACGTGACGGGAGCGGAAGAATCGGCGGCGTGAGAATTGTCCGGCGCACGCTCTTTAAGCGGTGAGGCCTTCTTGTTGAAGGTAACGGTCTTCCCATCGCTGGTGGCAACAATAGTCCCCTGCAGGTCGGTGCGGAAGACCTGGACTCCTGCTTCCGAAAGCTTGGCTAAGGTCTCAAAGTGAGGATGGCCATATTTGTTGTTCCTGCCCACAGAGATGACTGCATATTTTGGAGATACGGCCTTGAGGAAGGCCGGCGTTGTAGAGCTACTGCTGCCGTGGTGGCCCACCTTAAGCACATCGGCCCTGAGGTTATAACCAGCCCGCAGCATTTCGCCTTCGGACTGCGCCTCGGCATCGCCGGTGAAAAGGAAACTGGTGCTGCCGTATGTAAGTTTAAGCACTGCGCTGTAGTTGTTCAGGTCGTCGTAGCTGGAACTGTTGGGAGCGACAAATACCGCTTCTACGCCCTGACCGGCATCCAGTTTAACCCCGGCTTTAGCCGGGGTAATTTTAAGGTCTTTATCCTTAATTGCCAGCAAGAGGTTTTCGAAGGTTATAGTGGTGTGAGCAACCTTCGGAAAGTATACTTTGCCTACCTCAAAGCTCCGTATTGCGGCATCCAATCCGCCAATGTGGTCTTCATGGGGATGGGTGCCGATAACGTGATCAAGCCTCTTGACGCCTTCCTGCTTGAGATAGTTTACAATCAGGCTTCCGTCATCGTTGTTTCCGCCGTCAATCAGGATGTTCTGACCGGAAGGAAGCTGGACTAGGATTGAGTCAGCTTGACCGACGTCAATGAAATGGACTTTGAGAGTACCGCTGGTGGCTGGTTTTTCCTCAGCCGGTTCCTGTTTTTGCAGCACTGTACTTTCAGCAGAAGGGGAAAGTTCCGGCTGCTGTTCTTCTTCCGAGGCGGGAACTTCCGATATCTGCTTTTCTCCCTGTTGTTGAGGGGGTGAAACACTCTGTTCGACAGCCGCCTTGTCCACTGAAAAGTTGTTTGAACCGCCCACCCCACAACCGGCGGCAATCATAGTAACAATAAACGCCGCCAGAGTAAAAAGGACAAGCCTCTTGCCGCGGCCCGTCCTTTGTAAAAGGTGGTAAGCAGTAAAAAACAGAAGAACCGCACTAGTGAACATAATAATTACCTCTAATGCATCAACCAACTGCCGTACAACTCCTTTCCCTTAAGGTTTAGGTATTACATAACTAATTAGATTAAATGCTTCATCCGATACTTTCAGCGGTTCCTCGGCAAACGGTAAACTGTACTTTTTCAATGAAAGTGTCCATAATGCGCAGGTAACTACCGTACCCCGAAAGTAGAGCCTTATCAACACAATTCATACTTGACCCGTGGTCAGCAAAAATTGTTCGTTCTCCTCGGCAATGTAATCTCCCATCCACTTTACACCCGGGGTGTGCTAAATCAGAGTGAAGGGGATAAATGTAGTCATAGCTGTCTGCTTAACCACTTTTTTAGCCATTTCCTGCAGGTTTCTAAGGTTTCTACCGGACCATCGAACCGGATTTTTATAATAGGCCGCAACTTCCTTCGCAGACCGGTTTATCTGTAATTCTATTTCTTCCTGATTAGGTATTACACTACCATACCTTTTCACAATCTGTAAATATCGTTTTGAGCAAATATCCTGTAGTGACCCTCGATTTGTCAACACCTTAGGCGGCGTTTTTACGTAGACAGAACTCCTGGTGGTAAGCCTTTGGGGATCTGTAACCTAACCGAGAATGCATCCGCTCTTCGTTGTAGTATTTGATCCACGCTGAGATAACTTTCTCGGCCTCTTCAAATGATGTTGCCAAACACACTTCTCCTTTAAAGTCCTCAAGAATCGTTCGGCATTCCCGTCTGATGAACGGTAGACGGTATTAGTGAGTTTAAGACCCAGCCGTCGTTACCACACCAGATTTTGGTCATATCCATTCTCCATAAGAGGTCAGGGCTATTTACCTCAACTTTGCCCTTATGCTGACGGCGACGTGCTTCATACCATTTTACCTTGGCTTGAAGGTTATGCTCCCGCATTAGGCGCTGCACACGCTTGCGATTAATTATTACGGGGTCAGGACCGAAGCGCAAACGCGCCCAGACCCTGCGGTAGCCAAACTCGGGGTTTTCCCGCAATATCGCCTTGATACGAGCTAATAGTTCAGCATCATCGCTCTTTTCGGCCTTTTTTGAGGGAGCGGAGTTAGCTTTGCCTTTTGCCTTGTAGTAAGCAGAACGGGATACTCCTAATACTTCGCATACCACCGATACCGGATAACGACCGGCGCTCTCTTCAACCAGCCTTATAGCTTCTTGCGCTGTTGGAGTTCCTCGTTTTTTTTTTGGAATTTCGTTTTCCAGGGTTAATCGCCCTATGGTACGTTGAGCTCGTTTGAGCTCCTCTTCAAGTGCCTTTTCTCTAGCGGATTTACTGCCATGTTTCAGTCCCTCGAGCCCATGGTTTAAAAAAATTTCTTTCCACTCGTAATACATCGACTGGCTTATACCTACTCTTCTACACAGCTCGGCTACGGTTTCCTGACCCTTTAGGCCTTCCAAGACAATTTCCATCTTTTTACCGTTTGTTTGATATAGAACAGTTAATTAATTTTTTCTTTTATTAAGTTTAACATTTTATCATCGGGCAAGATTGCCAAATAATGTTTTACGTCATTAAATTTAAATTCGATCACCCAATGGTTACGCGCATATCGAAATGTACCATCGGGTACAAAATCGTGAAAAGTTCCATTAGCTCGTTCATTCAAATAATAATTGTAGTTATTTTTAGTGTCATTGTATTTCAACCCTATGATTGAAGATAATGGTACTTCAAATCGTTTACGATAAAAAATAAATCTTCTCTCACATTTTATTACTTCATCTGAAATTTCGTAATATATATCATTCTTGTAAGGAAAAACCATCATTAAAACTGCTAATATTAACAATAATAGATTCGGAAATGACCCCAGTTCTTCAATTCCCTCTAGCAGTATTGCACTCAAAACTGCAATTACAAAGATAATTATAAACAATCTAAAAATATAAGATTTGGCTTTTATACGATAATTCATAAAAGCAGCTCTCCCGTAAGTATTTTCAAACCACATACTTGGCGAATGATAAAAGTCCCACCCAGAAAAAACATGGTAGAAACAAAGCAGCAGCAATTTTAATTTTATCTTCTTCGAAACACTTAACAAATAATACAGTTCCTACACTAATGTAAATTAAAAATGCTAAATTAGGAATTCTATTAGAAGCAACCTTCTAATTAACAAAAAAGACTTCCCCAGAAACTTGCGTAAAATCATATATACTTAATAAGATTAATGACACCAAAGCAATGATCAATACTTTAATGAGGTAAAGAATGCCCCAAAATTTTAAAAACCTTCTAAATGAAAATGACACGATATGACCAACAAAAAGCATGAATACTTTAAAATAACAGAGGTTCTCCCTTCAGCAAGGAGCTGCGCACCAAGCTCTTAAGGGTCGGTGCTCATCAGCAAGGTTGCTGTTACGTCAGGTTCCCAAGGATACTCCAATTTTGGGGTCTATTTGTTTGAAAAAGGATATTTATATATTCCTGCGAAGTAATTAACAAGAACAACCACTACTATACAAAATGATAGAATGCCTTGCCAAAATTCTGCTCTATTACGATTTTGGTGATATAAATAAAACATCCGCAGCCCGTATACAAAATTAACAATTGCTATTATTAAAGCAACTATCTCCACAACTTTAGAAAGTAACATCATTTCTCATAATCACCTTCCCAGAATTTCCATCCACAACAATGATTTGCTTATCCTTAATAAGAAGCCTTTTCTATAAGCATCTGCCCTGCCTTTTCCGTTTCCCGGCAGATTTTTTCCCTCTGACTCCAAAACATCTGCAGTGATACGGCTCCTTTTCCTTCTGCTCATCCCACACCGGCGGTGGTTCAGCCCTTCAGTTTTATTGCAGTGCCATAAACAACAATCTCAGCTGACCCTTGGGCTACTTGACTGGAAGTAAAACGTACAGCTATAGTGGCATCGGCACCTAAAGCTTTAGCCTCCTTAATCATATCATCCATAACCGCATCCCTAGTTTCTTTGAGAAGCTTACTGTAGGAGCCCAGTTCTCCACCAATGATGTTCTTCAGAGCAGAAGTCATATCGTTAAGGGCATTGACGGCCCTGACCCTGGATCCTTTTACCAAGCCTAATACCTCATAATCTTGTTTAAGTTCACAAGTCTCCAGTATCATTTTGCTCATTCCCCTTCCCAGCCTTTTAACAGGCCTTCTTTAGCTATTTGATATTGGAAATTCTCTTTATTCCCCCTGATACGAGTCGGACAGCCGGAGTTTAGGCAACCCTGCGCCCGAAAAAATATGAAGCCATCGCTCAGCGGGTTCAGTTGCAGTACCATTTGAGTGGTATGACGCTGGAAGATACAATGGTGTTTTTTACGGGCAAATTATCCTTATGAAGTTCCGTCGGGTCCATTGGTTTACCAAAAGACTAATGTTCTTGGAGAACCCCCCTTATCAAGACCCTTTGAAAAGGCTAGATTTGTTATGGTGAAGCCTTCGAGTCCTTCTTGAACCGGATACATTTAGGGAATACATCATAATTCCCTTTTGTGATACATGTTGTGATACAGCCGAAACCCTTATAAAACAAGGATTTGAAGGGTATTTGTGACACACGTTGTGTCACAAATAAACTGATAAGTCGTATTTGATTCTTCACGCGTTAAGATTCACTATATAAGAAATAGATGATAGGATGTTTTTTATGGATATTTATTGGCATCCTTTAAAAACAAGTTCAGGGTTGTCTGGCCCTGCTTTGCTCGAAAACCTGTTGGATGGTTTATAAACGTATTGATATACTTTTTGAAGATAGAGACAATGCGTTGGTGATATCGTTCGGTTAATACTTCTTTAGACAGTATGTTAGTAGTTACAATGACCAAGCGCCGTTGGGAGTCAGCCCATCGAAAGAAATCGTCGAGCCGGGCAAGTGCCCATTTATCGTCGCTTCCCAAATATTCGGCCCCCAAATCGTCCATGACCCATATCTGCGCCTTTTCTCTTTGTTGCCGCAAACGTATTTTAGTTTGCTCATCCTCGTAGGCAGTTTTAAGGGCATCAAGATACTGTTCTACAGTATAAAAGGCGCCACTCCACCCATCACCCAAGGCTTCCTTTAAGATGGCACACGCGAAATAAGTCTTACCGCAGTCTACTTTTCCTTGGACAAACACCCCTCCGCCCCTTGAACGCAGCTCCTTTATTTTAGACACATATTCCCGGCCAAAAACTCGTAAGTCTACTGGAATGTCTCGATTATTTTCCTTATCGACTATAAATGCTTCGATAGATGGGTCAATGCGTTCTAGATCCGCATCCCAAAACTCTTGCGGGATACCCGCTGCCGTCATGCGCCGTTCCAAAACCATCGACTGGTAACAAACACATGGCTTCATATATCGAATATTGCCTCGATACGTAGGAACAAATCTATTCCCTCCGCAGTAAGGACACGGGTTATGCTTTTGAAGAAATCTCACGTTGTCCGCGGAGTCTGGCAAATCGTTTTTTCACCTCCTCAACCTCTTTGTCTGTAAAGTTCCGGTATCCTTTTGGGGTCGTATTTTTGCTCAACTTGATTCCCTCCTTTCGGCGCTAGTCTTTTGCGCCGACCAAAAAAGCCCCGCCTAATGAGAGTCATAAAATAGGCAAACGAATTTACTTCTCGGGGGTTCGGGTGTTTAGAAATGCGCGAACTATGCCACTAGGGGGGCAGATGCTTAACGCTTCTTTCAACAGAGGCAGTTCTTATTCTCAAAAGTTTAATCAAAAGTACCCGTTTTTCAGGGGCAACTAATTACTTCATGGACTCGGCGATTTTCACCATGGTTTCTTTATCATAAGTACCTGTAATCACGATTTGCGTACCGTCCTGAACCCAGCTCAGTATTGTAAAGTTGTTCCGGGTTATAACCTGGCCCTCGTAACTGCCGATCATGATTTTTTCAGCCCACGGCTGGGCCATCTCATCCTTGCGTGGTTTGCTTTCCATAATCGTAAGGTTTTGCTCCCCGGGAGCCCGGTAGTTCAACATCAGGCTTGTTTGGTCGAACTCAAACTGCCGGATGTCTTGGAGGGTTACCCCTTCCGGCAGGTATGTTGGTTCAAAAACCTGAAAGTCAGCAGTTTTGCGCGCCTCTTCAAGGGTCAGCTTCTTCGGCTCCAGGTTAACTTCTTTTACTTTGACTCCCGGGGGTGCTTCGAATTTAAAGAGATTATCATCGAGGTCAACATTATATCTTATTTCCTTATAGGTCATCGTCACCTGCATCTGGTCATTTTTGATTTCCTGCTTGAGCGGCATCCAGCTTTCCCGATCAACCCATAGTTTGATCTTGCCCAGGGGGAATTCAGCATCCTGCTTGGGGGTTAGGTTGAGTATGTAGCAATCTCTTCCGGCTACCTTTTCCTGCCCGACCACTTCGATTTCAAATTCCTTTAGGAAGCGGTCGACCATTTCAGTCAGGAAACCCATCTCTTCTTGCTGCTTCTTGATCTCGCCTGGAACATCGAATACCATAACCTGATTTTTCTTTTCCATGTAGGTCCACAATCTTTTGCCATCGGAAACGCTGAGTATTTTTCCGTCTTCGGACGATTCAGCTTCGACTCGCATCAAATCGGGCCTTTTCATCCACTGCTTTATGATTGTGGTCTGGGTCTGACCGCCCATCTTGACTGTCATCTCCATCTTACTTTCGTAACTATTAATCTTTTCGTTGGCCGCCTTCATTTTGGCCGCAATCTGGTCGGCGGACAGCAGATTGGCCTGACAGCCCGTTAAGACTACGGCCAGAATTAAGATGGCGGTGGTTAACATTTTTTTCATCATATTTCCCAGCGCGGAAACTCCACTCTCTGCAAGGTGGAAAGGAGCGCTGGTTGCCACCTCCTTATCTGTTAAAGTAGTTTATGGCAGAAGGGAAAACCCTTCATGCCAGTGTAGTAAATTAAGTAAATCAAATCTTTTCGGGAAAAGACTTTCACCTCCTGGTCAGTTCGACTGCTTAAAAAAGAGTTGTCTTTCCCGAAATCAAGCTGTAGTCGGTTATGGTCGATAGAGGGGTCGTGCTTCGAGCACCGTTGTTAGATAAGGCTGACCGCCGAACTACAGTGGTTATACTTAGTTTTGGGAGGTTATGAAGTTGTTTTTTGCTGGTATTGATTGGGCTGATACTCACCATCAAGTAGCTGTTATCGATACGCAGGGCTTAGAAAAAGCCAACTTCACTGTCCCACATAGCCGTATAGCCGTGAAGGCTCGGAGTTTTTGAAGGATAAACTTCTTCAAATTGCCGGTAAACCTGAAGCAGTGGCCTGTATTATAGAGACTAAACACGGGCTTTTAATCCAGTTTTTGCTGGAAGAAGGTTTCAGAGTTTATCCTGTAAACCCTAAAGTTGTTGACCGGCGACGCAAGCCCTCGGGCGCTAAAAGCGATCCGTTGGATGCCCGTCTCCTGGCGGAGTTGGGCAGAACAGACGTTCATCATCTCAGACAGCTTAAACCAGATTCTGAGTTGATCCAGGCGCTTAAAATATTAACCCGTGACCAGGATACTTTGATTAGAGAATCTACTCGAGTAACCAACCGACTAATTGCTTGCTTGAAAGAATACTACCCTGTAGCTCTAGAACTCTTTTCTAAACCTACTCTTCCTGTTGCTCTGGATTTTTTAAAGCTCTACCCCACATTGGAAGTAGCTCAACAAGCTTCTGTACCGGAGTTAGCTGCTTTCTTAAAAGAGCACAAGCATCCAAAACCTAATCAGACGGCTATTGAGATATACAAAAAATTGCACTCTCCCCAGCTAAAGGCCAGCCCGGTAGTTACCAGGGCCAAAGCCCGTTTAATGTTGGCTTTAATATCCCAGCTCGAACCGCTCCTCGAGCAAATCAAAGAGTATGACAAGGAGATACAGCGCCTTTTTAAGCTCCACTCTGACAGCAAGTTGTTCGCCAGTTTGCCCGGAGCGGGTTTGCGGCTGGCTCCGCGACTGCTGGCATAGTGGGGAGATGATAGGGAACGCTACTTGAATGCATCCGTGGTGCAAGCTTTGGGTGGAACCTCACCAGTACTGTACCAAAGCGGTAAATACCGCTTTGCAAGACGACGAAAATCATGTGTTAAACCTTTCCGCAATGCATTGCACCAATTTGCCTACCAGACGGTCCGGTGGGTTGGTTGGGCTCGCGAATACTACGACAAAAAGCGTTCCCAGGGAAAATCACATCATGAAGCAGTACGAGCCTTGGCAAATATTTGGGTTAGGATCATTTTTGCTATATGGAAAACCAATAAGCCCTATAATGAAAGGGGCTTTCTAGCAGCAAGAGCCAAACATACTCAAGCTGCATAACTTACACTTTTTAAAACTGTTCTCGTTAATTGAGGGGGTAGTAGATAACTCATTTCCCAATTTATCCTATATTTGTTGCATATTTGCATCAAGACATAAGTAAATTAATTTCATCTCTCAGCTCTTACCTCTTGACATAGGGGTCTTTTTTACGCGAGAGTATTTTGGAAACTCCTGAGTGTCCATTTCTTAGCCCTCTATCGAGAGCTATTATTGCTTATTTCTTGTCGTTCTCACTCCAGTGCCAACAGTTTCTCCGTAAATAGTTCTCTCTGCTCTGGGCCAGGATCCCTCGCAGGATAGATTCCTTCACCGACGATTATATACCTATTTGAGTTGCCATATTTGTAATAGCTTTCCATACTTGCTGTTCAAACCACTTCCTTTGTCGAGTGGTTACTGGATTGATGGTACACTTCTGCCGGTGTCCGGTAGTCCAAGGATTGTTGAGAACGGCGTTAGTTGTAAAATTCCAAGTAGTGACCTGTTCTTCGTCTAGCTTCTTTTGGATTGCTGTACTCGTTCAAGTACACTTCCCCATACTTCAGGCTGCGATGTTCGGTGAAGATATTGCCGGTAGCCGGTTTTGATGGGAATCTCCGGATTGTTCCACTGTACCAAGGATCTGCATTCCTTACATGTCAGGTTAGAGACCAGATTTTTTCCCGAAACAGAAAACCACTGTTGGCTTTTCTGTTATTATACTGAAAACGCCAGGAAATTTTTGTCGAATTTAGTCGAATTTATGGTTCCGAATGAATCCGTGGCTTTACCATCGTCAGAACTTGGGTTAGCTTTCTAGGCAGAAGTTATCCTGTGGTGAAACGATAGTTGAGGCAAGTTCCAAATCCTTTGTTGAAACACGCAAACTATTAATACAATAATTGCTTTAACCGCTTCAAAAATGAAGGCCAGAAAAAAGTGAGTTTTATAGATGTGTTGAAACTAACCAGTCAGTGTACTGACGCATGGTCTGCTGATAATGATTTATTTATTATATGAGCAAAATTCACTTATGCTTCAGCCAGCCAGAGCTCAATAGCCAGCATGTTTCCGGTGAGCCCTAGGAATCTCAATTCAAAACCGGCGCCGCAGGGAAGCCTTGACAGCCGGAGTCCTCGCATGTGCTGATTAAACCGACGGCAGCACGCTGCCGTTTGGTCCAATTTGGTTACGCCATAAACAACGTATCATCCTTATAAAGACACTTTATTTTACATTAAGCTCTTGTTTTTTAGTTTTTGGATATCTAACAAAACCTTCTTCTGTTTTCTTAAATCCAAATTTTTTATAAAACGCAAGTAATTGTTCATAGGTCATGTCACCATATGGATTGATTTCGTTTCTTAAAGTAATACACTTAGCATCAAGGATTTTTACCAATTCCTCCATTAATGCATTAGCAATACCTTTACGCCTGTGTTCAGGAGGCACAAACAATCTATTGAAAAACCAAGAATCTCCAAGTTTGGATATTTCAGCTACAGCATTTCTTTGAGGATTTTGCAAATCAATACTAATGATTATATAATCGTCATAAATGTATCTAGATATATTCCAACTCATGAGAAACTTCTCCCCCTTGATTGCAGACTGGGCCCGACGTGAAATATTGATAGAAACTCGCGCCGCCGTCTTTTCCCCCACTAATCAATGCTGTTCATGCTTTTCTTGTACTTCTCCCAAATAGCGAATTCTTTTTCGGGAAAATTGTTGAAGGGAAACTGGCCATCCTCCCAATACGGGTCGCTAATCCAGTCTAGGAAAACCGGGTGTAAGCCAGTTACTTTTTGTAAGGCCTGACCGCGTAGGGAGTGTACATCGGATGGGCGCCGGATAAAACTTTTGATAAGCTCCTGAAAGCTGGTGGCCTGGCTGATTATTTCTTGTGCTTCCTTATCTTCTGCAAGCTCCCTTCTTAAATGTCTACAGCACGTATGAAAATCACATCGCAAGCCAAATAGCGGAAACCTCTCCAAGCTGAAATATTCGCTTATCTCATGATCTGAGAGTATTGTACTGTGGCCCCCGCGGACTGGAACTTTAACATCCTCTCCCTCTATGTATTTTTCAAGGTATTCCAACTTTGTTTTTCCTTCTCCAAGACGTGACTTTCGACGCTGCCAAGGCAATTTTTCTTTTCGAGTAGCCATTGTAGACTGCCTCCTTTTCAAAAAAGTTATGTCAAGAGCCGGGTTCCCCTCCTTATCCGTCAGCCAACCGCGCCGGTGTTATTATGTTCCTTGGACTTAATTTCCACAACCAAGTTGAGAGCCTTACATACCTTGTCAATTGTTGTCTCGTTCCACCGGCGGTTGCCGGCAAGTAAATCAGAAATGTATTGCTGGCTGTAGCCGGTCTTCCTGGCCAAGTCGCTTATTTTAAGCCTTTTTCTGGCCATTGTCGCACGAACTATTTCACTAAAATGCTGCACCCTTACTCACCTCCCAATCATATATTAAGCTATTTGCTTTATGCTGTCAAGCTCTAATTTAAGCCATTTGCTTTACTCGGACTCAAAATAAAACAAATAGCTTTATTGTCCATTCTTATTAAAGCTATTTGCTTGTTTTATTTTTGCTTAAATATGATAAACTAAAATCAGCTATTTGCGGAAGGATGTTGCAAATGAATCGGATAAGAGAGCTAAGGCAGAAAAAGGGTTTAACAGGACCGCAACTAGCCAAAATGCTAAACATTTCCCCCCAGCACCTGTATGATATGGAAAAGGGGAAGCGACGAATTCATGATGAAATTATCCAAGAATTAGTAAAAATCTTTGGTGTTTCCGCCGACTATATCCTAGGGTACTCAGGGGAAACCCAAAGATCGCAATTTCCTAACCCGACCCCCCCTGAAAAATTTGTCCTGATCCCTATTTACCGCGAAGTTCGGGCCGGACACCCTACACTAGCTGAAGAAGATATAATCGGTTATGAATGTGTACCCGAAGATGACGTGCAGGGAGGAAAATACTTCTTCGTCCGTGTCAAAGGAGACAGCATGATCAATGCCCGTCTCCAGGATGGAGACTTGGTATTAGTCAGGCAGCAGGATACCCTGGAAAACGGGCAAATTGGAGTTGTGATAGTTAATGGAAAAGCTATGATTAAGAGGTTTTACCGAAAAGGTATGCTGGTGGTCTTAAAGCCTGAAAATCCTGCTTATGAGCCTGTAGTTGCCAAGGTAACCGATGTCAGGATTATTGGGCAAGTAGTTGAGGGAAAGATTAGGCTTGACGGGAGATAGTGTGTGATTTGACTACCTCGAATCACCTGTCAATAACACTGTTTGTAACAGCCTATTTCTGCTTCTAGTTGAGCATATACCGCCTGGTTCACCTATATCGGAGAGGGCTATTAGTTTCAACGCTAGGGCATACAAGTGGTTTGCAAATACCAGGCGTAATTTCTTAGAAACGGGCGTCAAAATCTTAGAAAATAGTTTTAACGTTGCTTCCTCCTCAATTGATTGGAAAACTTCCAATGACCAACTTCAAAGCGGAATATGCCCGAGAAAGGATTACAAACGACCGCTATACCAGAGCGTGTAGAGCTTGAGGCTCGGACCATGCAACTCGGAGCCTTAGCGCCCCGGCGAAGGACCGGACTTGCCCGAAAAAGAAGTCGTTTACTGGAGCTCTTCAGCGACTGCGGTCGGGGGTAAGGCACAGGACTTCGGAAAAGAAGAGCCCCTCAGGGGGGCTGTGGATTATGTAAACTACCCCTTCCTAACGGATGGAGTCTCTCCGACCGTCCCTACGCTTCACGCCCAACGGAAAAGGCACTTCAACGTACCCACTTAATAATTGTAAAACTATCTTAGAAATGTACTAGTGGCTTATGTCAAGACCAGCTATCCTTTATGACTGCAAATTCCCTTATCATTCTGTTATCCATATTTGAATAAATTTTGCGATTATAAACGTCAGTGCTATGATTCGATAGATTTTAGTGGTATTTTCTTAGGCTTGCTCAAAAAAACTCATAAAATAACAGGAAATCATATATGTCACCTAAGAGGGTCCCATAGAAATTATTTTCTATGATTTTTTATTTTCTATCGATAATGTCCTCTTTTTGCGGGTAAATTGTACTTTATTAATTATATTTTACTATAACTACACAAACTCGAGCATTTTTTTCTTTATCAATAGCGTGGATTATTAAAAGTCAACTCATAATCCATTTTCTATATTTAGTTAAATTTGACGATTTAGGCTGTTTTATTCTTATTTTAGCTAAACTACTCACTCATGCTTAGAAATGGGCATAATATCTTAGAAATGGGCTGAAAATCTTAGAAAATAATTTTTTACGATAGAAAATAATTGCTTCCGTCACCCATATTTGTTATACTTTTCCATCTTTCCGCAAATTGCATATTATTTATCTTTCTTAATTTCTTAACAAATTTCGCTCTTGTTATAGAAATTCATCTAATTACTATCACCCCCTCGCATAATGGTAGTTCTGTTAACTTAAATCATATTTGCAATCGTAGAACCCCAGTGTTTATGCTGTTGGTGTAAGTTACCAGCTTCACCCCCAGGCATAAACAGAGGAGGTTCTACGAAGATGGTTAACTTATCTTGTCCCAAGTGCTCAAGTAACTTTTTGTGGAAGTACGGTCGCGATCATAAAGGTCGTCAAAAGTATTGATGCAAGCAATGCCGTACTCAATTTGTACCTGAAGCAAATCAACGTAAACAGCTCAACATTAAATGCCCTTGGTGCGGTGTGCTATGGAAGTGTACAAGCGCCGTAAACTTTACACTCGCTATCGCTGCTGCTCTATTCATTACAAGAACAGGAAAACATGTCGTTGTAAAATTAATATCTACAACATATCTGATCGGGCTGACCCCCTAAATTTGGACACTATGCCTTAATTACTGAGCGTTTTGCAGAATTTTGGATAAATGCTTTATGAAACTCCCTTGGCGATAGATAATTAATACTGGAGTGGATTCGTGTATCGTTATAGTACTTAATAAATTCTGTAACTACTTGATAGGCTTCTGCGTAGCTTTGAAATTCGTATAAAGACAGGCATTCTTCCTCTAAAATCCTGTGAAATGCTTCTATATGAGCATTCTTGTTTGGAGTTTTAAAGGGTAACCGTTCATGCTCCAAACCCAGGTTCCGGCAGGTTGCCTCAAACGCGTCGGACAGAAACTGTGGCCCGCTGTCGGTACGAATAACAGGCAATTTATCAGCCTAGTAAAGCTGCCGACGCAGTAACGCTCCTTTAAGTGTGGTAATGGCGTCTTGAGCCAAACAAGAAAGGCCAATATGATAGTCAACAATCATCCTGTCATAAACGTCGATTATGGCCATGAAAAAGAAAAAGCGATCTTCCCCACATATGTAGCCATACTTGACATCCTTTCCCAAAGCTGGTTTGAGGCTGTAACGGTTCGATTTCTGGCCACTCTTCTGGGATGTTTACGTTTTACCCGTCGCTGTGGCTTTAAAACGTCCAACTCTTTACATAGTCGGTAAACCTTCTTTTTGTTAATTACGAGTTTGTATTTTCGGCGCAAACAGATTGTCAGCTTGTGGTAGCCATAGGCATAACCTTCTCCTTCGATTAGTTCTATGATGTATTCTTTGATTTGTTCGTCTGAAACTGGGTTGCCATGAATATCCACTGAATAGCCGGGAATGGGCCTGCCACCATTATTATGGGCTTTGTGTTTATCCTTTTGCTTTAGGTGATAGTAATACGTGGAACGGCTTATTCCTACAGTACGTAATACTAAAGTTGCATGATCCACGATTTATCCATTTTTGAGCAATATTTACTTTGTCTTCAAGTGTGGGTTTGTTTTTTTAAGAGATCACGGAGAAATTCGATTTCCAGGTCTTTTTCTCCGAGCAGCTTTTTTAATTTTTCGTTTTCTTTGACTATTTCCTTGTATTCCTGTTCGCTATAGATGGCGGTGGTACGGTTCTTTAAAGGGGTTTTGCCATCAAGGAAGTTCTTTTCTCCTACCACTTTATAGGTTCTAACCCATCTGTTAACCATATTTGGGTTGAGTTCATGTTTACGGGCCACCATGGCACCGTTACGAGAGCTAAGCTGGTTGCGTATTCAAATAAAATAAGAAGTGACCTACCAAGTAGCAGATATTCCCGGGCAACTGGGGATAACATAAGGAATTTTAGGTCTCCACTTGATTCGACCGCTTCATCGCCCAAGGAACTTGCTTGAAAAATTGAGGCCACACTAAAGGCCCACCCAATAAAAACATTGTAAATAACCGGAATCTCCTTTACATCTGAAAAGAAAATTAACATGGCAATAAAAAAGAAAAGCCCACTACGTAAAGACTTCCAGTTCCGGTAACCGCTTTTAAGAAAGTAAACAAGCATTGTTCCTATTAATATTCCTATTAATATTCCTAATCCCCCCTTTATTTAATGCGTATGGTCTGTTAAACAGAGCAACCTTTGAATAAGTTGGGCTTGAAAAAATCATTTTTTCCATACTTCTATGCTTTCATCTTTATGGTCTAATTTCAACCCTGCCTGTCGGACAACTAATTGTTTCGCATTCTCTAATTTTAAAAAATCACGTTTGCTTAAAATTATTGTTCTTTTGTTTGATGTTTCAAATACAAAGCGAATACTGTTATCAAAAATATTTCCTCTTTCAATATATAGGGTTTCTAACTGCTCCCAGGGTACAATAACACGTTTAAAAGGATAAAATACAAGAAAGTAATCTTCAGTAATAACCAGCTTTAATGGTGCCCGAACCATCAAACCAAAAAACAACCCTAACACAACAATTATCAAAGAAATCCTTAATCTTGAATTCTCAAACTTTTTCCAAGCAAGTATAGCCGTTAAAACAATCACAAAAATAAATATAGTAATTATTTCAGTATTAGTCTGTTCCCAGATGATATCGCCCCACCACCTTTTTGGAGATTTTTTGAAATAACCATTTATTCGAGTGTTTAGGATAGTATTCCTTCTTGTTTCAAACTTTTGTTCAACTCCTTGCCATAGATTCAAATTTTAAGCTAAGAAATTACTGTGTTCAAATAATATAATAGGCCTAGCCAAATAGAATATGGCCCTATTAAAATCAATCTACTTTTTAGAAAAGAGATCCGAACTATTTTTCTTATAATATAGGCTCCAGTTATTGTTCAATGCTGGTTATTCTGTCCAATTTTGTCACCACCCAAAGCTGTAATAGGCTTCAGCAACAAGGCGTGTTCGACTGACTGGCATCTAAGAATTTCAGGAACAATTCCTTCCGGTGGGAGCTGGTCCATTTCGATAATCATCATCATCCGGGCTCCCCTGCTTTGCCGGGAAACACGCATGGCAGAAATGTTAACCTTGTGGTCTGCCACAATGCTGGTTACTGACGCAACCCCACCGGGCCTGTCCCGGTGGGCTACAATCAGTGTGGCATAACTTCCTGAGAGTTCCACCTGGATGTCATTGATTTTAGTGATCAAGATCTTGCCCCCTCCAATGGAACTCCCCAGTATTTCAATCTTGTTTTTTCCCTTTTCAAGCCGCAGCAAAGCGGTATTGGGGTGTACTTCCCCGAGGTCAGCAGAAGAAAACTCTACCTGCATCCCAAGCTCAGCCGCAGTCTTTAAGGACTGCGGCAGCCTTGTATCATCAGGTGCCCAGCCCAGAAGCCCTGCCACCAGAGCCCTGTCAGTACCATGGCCCCTGCCTGTGGAGGCAAAGGAGCCGTGGAGTACGATTTCCACCTTATCCGGTTGTTCACCAAAAATATTCCTAGCCATAAGCCAAGACGGACTGCACCGGCAGTGTGCGAGCTGCTCGGGCCGATCATTACAGGCCCTATGATGTCAAATATTCCTCCTATCTCAATATTTTGGTTCTAACTCCCCCAAACTCTTTTTTTCGTAGAATTTGAGGGTTTTGCTACTCT
>NZ_BDGJ01000080.1 GCF_002207765.1 Calderihabitans maritimus | reverse complement strand
TTAAACCGGAATAACTGTCCAGTTTAAATCGGAACGAGCGTCCAGTTTAAACCGGACTAGCCGTCCAGTTTGAATCGGAATCGGTATCCAATTTGACCGGAATACGCAAAGTATCCCAATCAACAGCATCTAAATCCTTTTTTTGGATGATTTCTATCCCCGGTAGGCCTAATAATATTACCCCTGCAAAAGTTACTAAAATAGGATTGATTCCAGTCAAAGGTTCAGTAATCTATAATGACCCCGTGGAGGGGTTGACACTTACCTAACGGAGGAAAGACGTCCGCTCATCCCGAAATGTTAAGTCAGGAGGTATGAAGAATGAGCGACATCAAAACACCCAACAAACGTAAGCGTTGGACCGCCCAGGCCAAAATGGAAATTGTCGTGGAAGGCCTGAAGGGTCAGGAAACCGTAGCCGAGCTGTGTAGAAGAGTAGGTATAACGAGATCTCTGAAAAACCCGGCAACCGTTGAAACTGTAGGCTTACAGAGATTACCTGATTTTGACTAAATCCGTGTCACTACAATCATATTGGCAGTCAGTATTCCCTGATCTATATCATCATCTATATCATCTTTCCGGCGATTTCCGGTTCTAATTTAGCCCTCTGCGCCATTTTCTTCGCATTTAGGCATATAGAGGTCATAAGCACCTGGATGGCTACTCGCTCTAGTCCACGATACCGGGCTCTCATCATCCGGTGCCAGGTTTTCGCTTCGCCAAATACCCGTTCAATCGTCTTTCACACCCGCATCGCGCGCTTTATGCCACGAGGTCGGTTTTCAAATACTTCCGGCCTGACATAAACGCGTTTGCGGGTCTCCGACTAACTAAGGCACGAATTTTTTCGAGGACATCGCTGACAATCTTTCTCGGAAAAATAAAAAGTCAGGCCACCTTTTCGATGGGGAGTACTGCCTATCGCTTTCTTGTCTTCTTGGCATTGAGAAGGGGAAGTGCTTCTTAAAATTTACTGTTGACATATTATATCCTAGCACTTATTTTAAAATGTTTTTAAAATAATATTAATTACTACTATTTTGAATAAACTTCTGAAATAAGACAACTATAGCATAAATTGCAATTCCAATAAAATCGGTAGTTAATTTTGGATCTATTAAAGTTAATGCTGATATTAACAATAAAAATCTCATTGGTAAGGAAAGTTTCTTAAATAAATAACCTTGGACACAGAAAACTAATGCTGAACAACCAACCAAACTTGTCATGACAACCTTGATAACTTGTAAAAATGAACCGTCTAAAATAAAAGCCGGATTATAAACACCCACATAAGGAACAAAAAAGGCCACCGCCCCGATTTTGAAAGCATTAACACCTACTGACATAGGATTAGACTCCGCAATTCCAGCGGCCGTATATGCCGCTAATGCAACCGGTGGAGTAATTGCTGAAATTACACCAAAGAAAAATACGAATAAATGGGCAGCAAGAACCGGCACACCAAATTCAATTAGCGCAGGAACAACTAAAGCAGCTAATAAAACATAACAAGCCGCGGTTGGCAATCCCATGCCTAATATAATTGATACAATCATAGCCAAGAATAATAATATAAACAGATTACCTCCAGATAATTGAATTATCATAGAGCTTAATTTAACAGCAAGACCAGTTAATGTCAATACACCTATTATTATACCGGCGCATGCGGTTGCAGCAGCAACTCCCAAAATATCCCTTGCACCTTTTTCAAGAGCATCAATAATATCTTTAAAACTTAATCTGGTATCTTTTTTAAGCATACTTAATATTAAAAGCACAACTAATGCTTTAAAAGCAGCGTTTGTGGGTGAAAATCCCATTATCAAAAAGATAATTAAAACACCAATTGAAACAAGTAATATTAAGCTATTTATTAAACTTTTTTTTTAAAGGGGGTAATTCTTTTTTTGTTAACCCTTTTAAGCCATGTTTTGCTGCCTCAATATCTACCGCAAGGAATAAAGAAAAATAATAAAATAGAGCGGGAATAAGTGCAGCAACCATAATACTTGAATAGGGTATTTCCGCCATTTCTGCCATAATAAACGCTGCACTCCCCATGATTGGGGGCATTATTTGACTCCCTGTCGAAGCCACTGCTTCAATTGCCCCGGCAATATGCGGCTTATAGCCAGTTCTTTTCATCAAGGGAATAGTAAAAGTTCCTGTCGCAGCAACATTGGCCACAGCAGCGCCTGTTATAGAACCCATTATACAACTACCTATAACAGCAGCTTTAGCCGGACCGCCTCTAGTTCTCCCGGCAATAGAAAACGCCAAATCTACAAAATACTTACCTCCCCCGGTCTTATTGATAAACGAAGCGAAAATTATAAACATTGCTATTGTGGTAGCACTTACACCAAATGGAATCCCGAAGATACCGGATGTGGTCATGTACATTTGATAGGCAACCCTTTGGATATCATAACCCCGGTGTATTAATGCTCCAGGCATATGTGGTCCAGCAAAAGCATAGATCAAAAAAATTACTCCAATAATCACCAAAGGTAATCCCAGCGTTCTGCGGGTTGCTTCAAGAACCAAAATAATAGCCACAACTCCCATTATAATATCCAATTGCGTAGCTTGACCCTCTCTTAAGACTATAGCATTATAGTTAATTACTATATATGCTCCTACAACAAACCCTAGGAGACTTAATATATAATCATAAAGAGGTATATTTTTTCTTGACACCCCCTTTTTAACTGGAAAAATTAAAAAAATGAGAGCAAGCACAAACATAAGGTGCATTCCTCGTTGAATTAAAGCTGTATACATTCCAAATGCGGAAGTATAAATATGAAAAAGAGCCATTGCCACTGCTAAAATCGTTATTATAATTTTATGACCATTTTTCATATATAAAATTACCCCCCCACATATTTACTAAAGACCAATAATTTGTGTTAAGTTGGGTATGGGTTGACAGATTGGAATGACGCTTAATACGTGTATGAGTCAATAAATATCGGGGGCCAAGAAGGAAAATGAGGCCCTGCTCCATAAGAGGTTAAATATACCAAAA
>NZ_BDGJ01000079.1 GCF_002207765.1 Calderihabitans maritimus | reverse complement strand
ATTAAAAGAGAAGCAAGAAACTATGGCAGCGCGTCAGGATGAAATGTACCAGATATTAAAGGTGCAGGAAGAAGGACAAAAAATATTAAAAGAGAAGCAGGAAACTATGGCAGCGCGTCAGGATGAAATGTACCAGATATTAAAGGGGCAGGAGGAAGAACAAAAAATATTAAAGGAGAAGCAAGAAATTATGGCTGCGCGCCAGGACGAAATGTATCAGATACTGAGGGCCTGGGAAGAGGACAGGCCGGTAACGAAGAAGGCCGTGGATGAGCTTCAGGTTGAGGTGGCGAGAATGAAAAATCATAAACACAAAATCGTGCTACAAACTGAGGTCGAGACGGTGGCGGCCGAGGGCTAGAAAAGTAGATGAATTTAGTGACACAGTGGGGGATGAGGAAATGGAAGGAAGGTAGCTAGAGTAATCTTTTAGGATACTCTAGCTTTTTGATTTTTGAGCAACTCAGGGGCTAATTTCCATTGGCGGGCCGATTATTACTGTTAAGGCTGCAATATCGTCCTTTAACGGGTTATTGATGGCCTTGGATGGCTCTTGTGACTATAATTTAAAGTAGAGGTAGTAGCTTCATTTAGCCCGCAAGGGGGTTTAAGGTGAATAGATACGTTGAAGCGTTGCAGAAGATTCAGCCTTTTGATTCTTTGCCCGAAGACACTTTACGGCAACTGGGTAATGATTTGGAATTAAGAGAGTTTGAACCAGGTAGCTATGTTTTTCGCCAGGGAGAGAGCTCGCACCAGTGCCTCTTTCTCATCGTGGAGGGATTTGCGGAAATAACCGTTATTGACGACCGGGGTATAGAAACGGTTGTTGGATACCGGAAACAGTACGACTTTTTTGGTGAAACAGTGGTTTTGAACGATAAGAGCTATCCTGCCTCGGTGCGGGCGGTGGAGAGGCTTAAATGTCTTATTTTGGGGCGAGATATTTTTGAGACCTTGCTGGATAACTACGGTACCTTCTCCAGCTTTTTTAGCAAAATTTTGTCAAGCCGCCTGCGGGAACTTTTCAGCGAGGTGGTTCATGAACATTCCTATGAAGCTTACGGGCTGGAAACCTATCCCTTCCGAAAAAGGGCCAGTGAAATCATGTCCAGTCCGGTGATCACGGCCAAACATAATGATTCCGTCAAATCTATCGCGGAAACCATGAGCACCAAAAATATTAGCTCCGTGGTAGTGGTGGATGAAGAGGACAAACCGGTAGGACTAATTACGGAAAAAGATTTGGTGGCCAAAATTATCGCCCGGGAAAGGCAGGCGGCAGAAATTGCGGCAGAAGAAGTCATGAGCAGAAATATGATTACCGTTACTCCCGATACCTTTTTCTATCAGGTATTGCTGGCGATGGTGAAGGGGCAGGCCAAGCATGTGGCCGTGGTGGATGAGGATACTCAAAGGCTGATGGGTATCATAACCATGCGGGATATGGTCAAGTCTCGCAGTACCGGTGCCCTAATGATTATTGAAGAGATCGAGACCCAGGATACCATTGAAGGATTAGCCGTAGCCGGGCGGGAAATTGATTCCATTCTTAAAGCATTAATTGCGGAAAAAGCACCGGTACCGGAAATTTTTCAGGTTATAAGCGAGTTTCACGACCGTATAACCAGGAAGGTAATTGCTATCTGTGAAAAGGAAATGATGACGGAAGGGCATGGAAGCCCTCCGGTTGATTATTGTTTTATCAGTATGGGAAGCGCCGGACGCAAGGAGCAGACCTTGCGGACCGATCAGGATAACGGTATTATCTACCGGGATCCGGATCCGAAACAAGCAGAAAGGACAAGACATTATTTTTCCCTTTTAGGAAATAAGATTGTAGAAGGGCTGTACAGGTGCGGTTTCGCCAAGTGCAGGGGCAACGTGATGGCATCCAATCCTGACTGGTGCAAGTCGTATAGTGCGTGGAAAAGGACGGTTGCCAATTGGGTTATTAATTCCGAAGAAGAGAGCATTCGCATGCTGTCGATTTTTCTAGACTTTCGTCCTGTAGCCGGCAACCCGAAACTGGCCCAGGAGCTGCAAAAATATGTGTTTGACCTTATGAATTCTCATTCTCTGGTTTTCCGTTTCCTGGCGGAAGATGATTTCCGGTCCAGAGTACCATTGGGTTTAGGGGGCAGGTTCCTGGTTGAAAAGTCCAAGGAACACCGCAATGAAATAAATTTGAAGCGAGCTGCTTCGATACATGTGGTGGACTGTGTTAGACTCCATGCTTTACGCCACGGGATCACGGTCACCTCTACATTGGAAAGGCTGAAAGCCTTAGAGGCAAAAGGAGTATTTTCCAAGGACGACGCTCAGTTTTTTGCCGCGGCTTATGAGTCGTTGATGTTGTTTACCATTCGGGAAAACTTGCGTAAGGCTATGAAAGGGCAAAGTCCCGATAGTTATCTGGATATTACCCGCCTAACCAAGAGGGAAAAGACAATGCTTAAAGACGCCTTTAAAGCTGTTACCAAGTTGCAGAACCTCACGGCGAGCGCTTTTATGATCATGTAGATAGTTGCCGTCGGGCATAAGAGTCATCTATGGCGAGGGAGGTGCTAGTATGAGTATTTTGGGGAACGTTAAAGGCCTGGCTGTAAATCCGGCAGATGTAAGTGTGGTCGGTTCTCAATTGGTTGGGAAGAAACCCGGTTTTCTCCTGCGTTCCGTGAGGAAGCTGTTTGGAGCGCGTCCAAAGTGCCGGTGTGTTAACCACAATCTTCCTTTACAGAAGGCGCGCTTTGTGGTTATTGATATTGAGACTACCGGTTTCTATCCCGAGGCAGGCGACGAGATAATTTCTCTTGGTGCAGTGGTTATTGAAAATGGGGAAATCCGAAGGGACCAAGTTTTTCACCAGTTGGTCAACCCGGGCCGTTCCATTCCCGCTGTAGTCACCGAACTGACGGGTATCAGTGATGAAATGGTTGCCGATCAGCCGTCGATTCAAGAGATTCTTCCCGACTTTTTAGAATTCATTGGCGATGCCATCCTGGTAGGACACGTGGTGGATTTCGACCTGCATTTTATTAATAAGGAACTGGAGGAACACTTTGGGTTCACTCTTCCTCATGTTGTCCTGGATACCCGGGTGTTGGCCGGTGGTCTTCTGCCTTCTGCCGGAGACAGGTCCTTGGATAATCTTTGTCGACTTTACAATATCCCTGCGGAAGGGAGACATACGGCCCTCGGGGACGCCCTTATAACCGCCCGTCTTTTTCAGATAATTTTAAATAATCTATACATTAGAGGAGTTTATAATCTGCAAGATTTATTACAACTTTACCGGAAGCGGAATCGATTTTCCCTGATGCAGCACGTAGCGCAATCCATGCTTTTTTAATATTCAGATAATTTTAAACGTTCTGTATATAGGTCAAGAGAGGCTAGTCCGAAGGATTACGCCTCTTTATTTTTTTGTAATCGAAGTATGAATGAACCTTTAGTTCCCGCCGCCTGCGTTATGAAGTGGCAGAGGGCATGCTTCATAAAAGGAGACTTGGAAAGCAATTTGATGTTGACCTAGACTGGTTCGGATTATAGAATGAGAGTGGAACTGACCGACTCGTCGGTCGGAAAAACTGGGAGCTGGAGGGGTAGTAGTGAAAAAGGTAAGTTTGATTGCATTTATGATGGTAATGGCAAGCCTGTTACTTCTGCTCGGTGGATGTGCCGGCCGGGAGACGGCCCGTACCGAGTCGGAGGAAACGGAGTCGGTACCGGTAGAAGTACATCGGGTCTCCAGGGGTGATATTAGCAGCGCTACCACTCTCACCGGAACGGTTGAAGCTGCGCTTCAAGTAGATGTGGTGCCTAAAGTGGGCGGCAAGGTCTCCGAAGTGACCGTGGAGGTAGGAGATAGGGTACAAAAAGGCCAAGTCCTGGTGCGTTTGGACAGCAGGGAAATTCGGGCCCAGTTAAAGCAGGCGCTGGCTAATCTGGCTGCTGCTCAGGCAGGAGGACGGCAATCTTACGTTCGCCATGAGGATGCTAAAAAGAACCTGGAACGGATGGAGCAATTGTTCGAGGAAGGAGCTATTTCACAGCAGCAGCTCGATGCCGCGCGGCTGCAGTATGAAGTAGCAAGGCCGGAACTGGCCGAAGCGCAGGTGAAACAGGCGAAGGCTGCGGTAGAGATGGCCCGGGTGCAGTTGGAGAACACAGTGATTGAAGCACCGGCCAGTGGATTGGTGGCTTTTCGCTATGTTGATCCGGGCGAAATGGCGGCTCCAGGTGTTCCCGTTGTCACCATTGTGGATATTGATACTGTGAAGGTTGTCTGCTACCTAACGGAAAGGGATATAAACCGGGTGAAAGTGGGACAGGAGGTTCAGGTCAAGGTTGCTGCTGTCTCCGAAAACCCTTTTACCGGCAAGATAACGGTTATCGGCCCGGCGGCAGATCCCCGCAGAAAAAGTTATCCCATTGAGATAAGCATTCCTAACCCGGACCATATACTTAAACCGGGTATGTTTGCAAAAGTGATACTGCCTTCGGAAACCCGAAAAGATGTACTTTGGGTTCCCCAAGAGGCTATTCTGGAAGAAGGAAATAAGGAGACTGTTTTTGTAGTTGAAGAAGGTCAAGCTTTGGTTCGGGAAATTATGGTAGGTATCAGTGACGGGAAAAAGGCGGAAGTTGTTCGTGGTTTGCAGGAAGGAGAAGAAGTGGTAGTGAAGGGACAACACAGGCTGCATCACGGTATTTCGGTGACCGTTCAGGGTGGTGACCGGTAATGCGGATAACGGATTTTGCAGTTCGGCGTCCCGTAACGGTAGTTATGGTGATCTGCATAGTGCTTCTTTTAGGCGGCATTTCTTTGTCCCGGCTGGCTATAGACCTTTATCCAGACATAAAACTTCCTGTAGCGGCAGTGGTAACCAACTACAGCGGCGCTAGTCCCGAAGAGATCGAGAAGCTGGTTACCCGTCCCTTAGAAGAAATCCTGGGTACCGTGAACAATGTTGACCAGATTGTATCCGAGAGCTATGCGGGTACTTCCTTGGTGGTAGTCTGGTTTGACTGGGGTACCGATATGGATTTTGCCACTTTGCAGATGCGAGAGAAAATAGACTTCATCAAGCCTTTTTTGCCGGAGGATGTGGAAAGTCCCAAGGTTTTGAAAATGGATCCTAATATGATGCCTGTGGTGGAAGCAGCTGTTTCCGGGGGACGAAGCCAGGTAGAGTTGAAAAGATTGGTGGAGGATGTGATACAGAATCGCCTGGAACGTCTGGAAGGGGTAGCCACAGTATATGTGAGCGGCGGATTGACGCGGGAAATTCAGGTGTTGGTTGACCCGGTTAAGCTGCAGTCGTATGGGCTGTCCCTGGAACAAATAAAGCAGACACTAAGGGGTGAAAACCTTAATCTTTCCAGCGGAGAGATAGTGGAAGGAAAAACAGAGCTATTCGTACGCACCCTAGGAGAATTTCGCAATGTCGAGGAAATTGAAAAGGTACTGCTGCCCCTTCCCGGCGGAGGCAGTGTTTACCTGAAAGATGTTGCTGACGTAATAGACGGGTACAAAGAAGTTGATCAAATTACGCGTGTCAACGGTCAGCCCAGCATTGGTGTTCATGTAATAAAGCAAAGCAAGACCAATACTGTACAAGTGGCCCAAAGGGTTAAAAAAGAGTTAGAAAAATTGAAAAGAGAAATGCCTGATGACATTCAAATTGACATCGTTTCCGATCAGTCTCGTTTTATTGAACAGGCCATCGGAAGAGTTGCTCAAAACACTATTGTTGGTGGGATCTTCGCGGTATTGATCCTGTTCCTTTTTCTCCGCAACCTCCGCAGTACGCTGGTTATAGGTATTGCCATACCCATTTCCATCATCAGTACGTTCATCCTAATCTATTTTAATAACCTGACGCTCAATATGATGTCCCTCGGTGGTTTGGCCTTAGGCGTAGGTATGATGGTTGACAGTTCCATAGTCATTTTGGAAAATATCTTCCGCTGGCGGCAGGAAGGCCATGGGCGAGAGCAAGCGGCAGTGGAAGGGTCCAATGAGGTAGCCAGTGCGGTGGTAGCTTCTACTCTTACTACTATTGCTGTATTCCTGCCCATAGTTTTTGTAGAAGGCATTGCTGCTCAGTTGTTCCGGCAATTAGCCATGACTGTTTCGTTTTCCCTGGCAGCTTCCTTATTAGTATCCCTGACTTTGGTTCCTATGCTGTCATCCCGTCTTTTGCTGGTTAACGATATGCATGATAGCAAACGGCTTGGGCTGAGGCGGGCAGTAGACCTGGTGGGAAACTTACTGGAGGCATTGACGGAAAGATACCGAAAGACTTTACAGTGGTCTTTAAGGCACCGTAAGGCAGTGGTGGTACTGGTTGCCGCAGCTTTGGCAGGCAGTTTCCTCCTGGTACCGGTAGTCGGGATGGAGTTTCTACCCCGCATGGATACGGGTGAGATTGCTATAGACATCGAATTGGCGAAAGGCTCGCTTCTTTCTGAGACTGATGAAATTGCTACCAGAGTTGAAAACATAGTAAAAGAAATACCTGAGGTGAAAAAGGTATTTACTAGCGTAGGCTCTCCGGCGGACCAGATGATAGGGTTGGGCTCCGCTCAAGCAGAACTGGCCAGAATGAGAGTTATGCTGGTAGATAAGAACCAAAGAAGCCGGAGTACAGAAGATGTAGTGGAAGAAATCCGCCGCAAAGTTCGGGATATTCCCGGAGCGGACATAGACGTACGAGAGAGCGATCCCCGCCAGGCAGGCGGTCCTACGGTGGCTCCTATCAGCATTTCCATCAAAGGGGATGAACTACCGGTCCTGATGGATTTAGCCGCACAGGTGAAAGAAGTGGTGGAACAGGTTCCCGGTACCCGGGAGGTGGTATCAAGTATCACCGAAGGACGTCCTGAAATGCAGTTGCGTATAGACCGGGACCGGGCAGCCCGGTACGGGCTCAACGCTGCCCAAATAGCGGCAGCAGTAAAAACGGCTCTTAAAGGAGATGTGGTGACCCGATTTCGTACCGGAGATGATGAAATAGACGTGCGGGTTCAACTGCCGGCATGGGCGAGGGAAAACCTGCAGGATTTGAAGGATTTAACTGTTGTTTCGCCGCTGGGTTTCCATGTTCCTCTCTCGGAAGTGGTTACTTTTGAGAAAGCAGCGGGTCCCGGCAAAATTGACCGGGAAGATCAGGTGAGGGTGGCTAAGGTAGAGAGCCAGATTAGCGGCCGGGACCTGGGAAGTGTGGTCAAAGACATTCAGGCGGAACTCCGCGACTTTCCGTTGCCACCTGGTTATACCATAGAATACGGTGGAGAAAACGAGGAAATGAGGGAGTCCTTTGGCAGCTTGTTACTAGCTTTGGTTCTGGCTATAGTACTGGTGTATATGGTTATGGCCTCCCAGTTTGAGTCTCTAACGCATCCTTTTATAATCATGTTTTCCATGCCTACGACTTTCGTCGGGGTAGTACTGGGTTTGGCTCTAACCGGCAGGAATTTCAGCGTTCCTACTTTTATCGGAGTGATTATGCTGGCAGGTATCGTAGTAAACAACGCTATTGTACTGGTCGACTACATAAATACCCTAAGGCGAAGAGGACTGTCTAGGAACGAGGCTATCCTAAAGGCAGGGCCGGTAAGGCTCAGGCCCATCCTGATGACCACCTTAACCACCGTTCTGGCTCTGCTGCCCACGGCGGCGGGAATCGGAACGGGTAGTGAAGCAGCAGCTCCTATGGCCACGGCAGTGGTCAGCGGCTTAACGGTTTCTACTGTGTTTACCCTGGTAGTGGTGCCGGTGGTCTACACTCTGGTAGATGATTTAGGCGCCTGGTTGAAGAGGAAGATCAGGAGAAAAACCGGAAGCGGCTCGATAGCTTTGAAGCCGTAAACGGGTGAAACGGAGGGGGATCAATGTTTAAACGGACGGTAATTTTGGTAGCGGTTTTGGTGTTGCTAACAGTTGCCGGGGCAGGCAGCAGCATGGGGGAAGGCGGGGAATACCTGGAACTTTCCCTTGCTGAAAGCATTCGGATGGCGCTGGAAAACAACGGACAAGTGAAATTGGCGCAGTTGGCCGTGGAGGATGCGGAAAGGGCCCTGGAGGAGGCGGAAGATCAGGCGGAAGAAGTTGAAGATAAGGAAGATGTTTTAGTCGGCTTGGGGATGATGACTTCTCTGGAGGCGGCGAAGGCCCAGCATGTGGCTCCCCGGGCGGCAGAAGCACAGCTTAAAATTGCCCGGGCAGCCCTGGACTACACCAAACGTTCCATCAGCCTGGCAGTGGAGAAAAGTTATTATGACCTTATCAAGGCGGAGAAAACAGTTTCCGTCAGCCAGGCGGCCTACGAGCGGGCCGTGGTCCAACTGAATACCGCACAGGCAAGCTTGAGAGCCGGTATGGTGGCTAAAAACGACGTTTTGATGGCCGAAGTCCAGCTGGCTAAAGCTAAAGCCGACCTGGCTACTGCGGAAAACAACTACCGGCTGGCGTTAATGCAGTTTAACCGGACTTTGGGAATAGACCTGAATACTCCGGTAAGGCTTACCGATACGGCTGAATATGAAATGGTGGAAGAGATCGACCTGGCAGAAGTTATAGAAGAGGCCCTGCAGACCGACCTAGCCATGGTACAGGCCAGGGAAGGGGAAGCGGTAGCTGCCTTGAACTTTGAATACACGAGCAAGTACTATACGCCGAATGTTTTTGCCTACCGCCAGGATAAGTATGCGTTGGAGCAGGCTAAAGTAAAGCTGGAGGAAACCAGGCAGGATACTATGCTGGCGGTATACCAGGCTTATAACAACCTGAAGACGGCAGAGGCCAACTACCATGTATTGACCAAAAGTGTAGAGCAGGCTAAAGAAAGCCTGCGTTTATCCCAGCTCCGGTATGAAGTTGGGGTGGCCACCAGCCTGGAGGTGCTTCAGGCCTCGGAGGCATTGCAAAGAGCAGAACTGATGGCTTTAGAGGCCTTGCATGCTTATAACCTGGCCAGAGCCCAGTTCAAGTACCGGGTATTTGGTCTTTCCGCAAACGGCAGCTACGGAGCCGGTGGCGCCACCTTACCGGCCGCTTTAGCCGGTATGAATCAGAACGGTTTGAGCGGGCAAGGAGTTGGAACCTATGGAAATCAGTAACTCTAAACCTGATACCCGCAGCCGAATTCTCCAGGCTGCAATCCGGGTATTTTCCCAAAAAGGATTTCATAATGCCCGGGTAGAAGAGATTGCTACCGAGGCTCAGGTGGGTAAAGGGACTGTCTACGAGTACTTTTCCAGTAAAGAAGAGCTTTTCTACCAGTTGTTTAAGTCCTGTAGCGATGCGTACTTGAAGTCTCTAACCCAGGACCTGGCGTCGTTGAATTCGGTGGGCGACCGGTTGGAGAAGATAGTTTACCTGCATCTGAAGTTTATTAAAAACCATAGAGATATTGCCCGTATTATTTTTCAGGAACATCATGAGCTGGGAGAAAAGTTACACCGCTGGATCTGGAGCAAGCGAGAGGAGAAGTTAAACATTATAAGCAATTTATTGGAGGAAGGTATCCGGAAGGGAGAACTGCGGGCGGTAAATACCCGGGTGGCGGCGCAGGTATTCCTGGGAGCGGTAGTATCGGTAGGTAGCACAATAGCATTTGCCGGTGATGACGTTCCCCTTGCGGAAACCACTACAGCTATAGTTGAGATTTTCTTAAAAGGAGTGGGGAGATAGCTGGTGGGAGAATTTTCTCCCGCCAGCTTTTTTTGGAGGAATTTGGCTATAGGAGGCGAATCAGGTAATATACGGTCAAAAATAAGGAGGGAGTGTTGGTGATAGAGAAACTCAACAGACGACTTTTTGCCGGCGTGTTAGCTGTGGCAATTATGCTTATTTTTGGTGCTCAAATGGCCTGGGCCGGCAATGTATTGATCTTTCGCGATGTTAAAGCGGGCCACTGGGCGGAAAAAGCCATCGCGGAAATGAAGTTCAAGGGAGTCATAAAGGGCATAAGCCAGACCGAGTTTGGGGTCAATGATAATGTGAAGCGACAGGAAGTTGTAGTTATGCTGATAAGGGTTTTGGGATTGGAGGAGGAAGCAAAAGGGAAGGAACTACCCATCAGTTTTGGAAACCCGGAAGCAGTTGCCCCCTGGGCCCGGGAAGCGGTGGCCCTAGCGGTGGAGAAGGGCATTATAGCCGGTGGGGACCTTTGGGACTTTCGCCCTCAGGAGGAAGCAAAGCGTTGGGAGGTAGCCGTTTTAGCAGTTCGGGCCATGGGGCTTAGGGAGGAGGCCGGGAGTAAGGAAGGAGCAGCTTTGGAATTTACTGATACCCAAGGACTTTTACCCTGGATCAAGGGATATATCGCCGTGGCCGTGGAAAAGGGAATATTCCGCGGGGATGCCAGCCAGACCTTCCGGCCCAATGATCCAATAACGCGGGGAGAAATGGCGGTGATCCTGGCGCGGCTGGATGACCAACTAAAGAAGCTGGAAGGAAAAGTGCAGAAAGGTGAAGTTTTCTCTAAAAGTCCTTCCGCTTCGGTTATTATTTTAAAAACGGCTGATGGTGTCTACCGTAGCGTTTCCGTGGATAACAACGTCTTTGTATACCGGGAGGGCCAACGCATTTCATGGACCGAACTACAGCCCTCGGAAAAAATAGCCTACATCCTGAACGAGCAGCAGAAAGCACAGTACATAGAGGTTATTAAGAAAGAAGATTTCCAGTGGGAGGAAGAGGAGAAGGATGTCGAAGGAACCATTTCTGAGGTTAAGACCGGCGAGCGAGCTTCCATAACCATTCGCCTGGGAGACGGAACGGAAACTACTTATTACCTTACGGCGGATACTGATATATACCTTGATTACCGGGAAGCGGAGATAGAAGATTTAGTGAGTGGCCAGGAAGCGAAGCTGACGGTTAAAGGTTCAGAGATTATAAAGATTTTTGCCACCAGCTTTGAAAGAGAAGTGGAAGGTACTTTGGTGAAAGTAGAATTCGTGCCTCAAACCACCATTACGGTAGAGACGGAAGAGGAAGGCACTAAGACCTTCCCGGTGGCTGAAGATGAAGAACTCCGGGTACGCAAAGACGGAGACCGGGTGAGTTTGAGGGAACTTTACCCCGGTGACCTTGTGGAACTGGAACTTAAAAATGAAGTAGTTCAGAGGATTTATGCCGAAACGGTTGAAAATGAAGTATCCGGTACAGTCAGAGCCGTGACTATTGCCGACAATTCCCGCATTGATATATCAACAGAGGACGGCGAAGAAGTAAGCTACGACTTGGCTCCGGAAGTGGTCATTGAGAAAGATGGTAAGCGCATTGAGGTTAATGAGCTCAAGCCGGGGGATTACGTTGTAGCAACTGTTTCCGGAGAGAGGATTATTTCGATGGAAGTAGAAGCCAGGATAGTTGCTGATTACTTAATGGAGGAAATTGAAAACATCAACGAGGAAGCAGGAGTTATCGTTCTCAAAGACGTAAACAAGCCGGTGTTCGTGGATGATGACACGGTTATCTATCGTTTTGGTGAAAGGGTAGACCTGGATGACCTGCAGCCGGAGGACACAATTATTGCCGTAGGCCGGTTAAAATCGGGTATTCTGGAGGCAGAAATAGTGGTGGTACTGATTTCCAAGGAATAATGGATTAAGCTGGTGGTAGTTTCCAATAACATTTTAGGACTTAGGTCCTATAAAAAATGAGACCGGGGTTGGATATGAATAACATCAATCCTGTGGTAAATTTTTCTCAGACAAAAGAATATTGTGGGTGAGCTACCCCCAGAAATGAGCTCATGGGAGCGAAATTTATCCATGGAAGGCAAAAATAACTAGTTGGGAGGGGTGCATCCAAATGAAAGGCTGGCGTTCCTTAGTTGCTTTGCTGCTGGTGAATTTGCTGATTTTTGGTATGGCCACGGTAACGTTGGGTGAGGTAACCTCTGTCTCATCTAACGATACCGGGACGGTGTCAAAAGAATTAGCTGCTAGTCAAGGGGATGACACGCAAGAAGTGCAGGAAGTTGCTGGAGAGGAAGTACAGGAAGAGGAGGCTGATAGCGAGGAAGACGAGCTGGATGTTGAGGTAGAGGAGGAAGAAGAGATTGATAACGAGGAAAACGAGCTGGATGTTGATATAGAGGAGGAAGAAGATTCTGACCTGAAACAGGATGCAGAACTGGAAGATAAAGAAGATATGGACGAAGCCAAAGAAGAAAATGGAGAAAAGGAGGAGAAACCTCTTCACCGTAAAGGGTTATTCCGGGCTTTGGAACGTGTGTTGAAACATGCCGGTCCGGTTGCTCAGGTGACACTGCTGGAAAAAGCCTATCAACAGGACCCGGAAGCAGCGCTGGAAATAGTAGAAAAGGTTTTGGAGGAACAGCAGGAGAGAATTGAACAGAGGACAGAAATGATGGAGGAAGTACTGGAGACTTTAGACGAAATCAGGGAGGAAGCCCAGTCAGAAGTAAAAGATAAGCAGAAAAAGGTCCTCAAAGATCTGGCCAAAGCATACCTGAAACTAGGGAAGGCAATGGAAGCAGTACAAAGTCTGGAACAGGCCCTGACTGCCGATCCTCATGACCGGGAAGCTTATAAACAGGTTGGTAAATTGTACCGGAAAATGCTTAAAAAGCAGGGTATAATCACCTATTTCAAAGGAAAGAAAGCAGAGTTTGATGTGGAGCCGCAATTAGAGAACGGGCGTACCCTGGTTCCTTTCCGGGCGCTGGCGGAAGCTTTGGGGGCTGAGGTGCAATGGGACCCATCCACCAGGACGGTAACCGTGACCAAAGGTAACCGTACAGTGGAACTCGTGGTGAACAGCATCCGGGCCCGCGTTGACGGGAAAGAATATATTTTAGATGTACCTGCCAGGGTGGTTCGAGGTCGGACTTTAGTGCCTATCCGCTTCCTCAGCGAAAGCCTGGAAGCTAACGTAGACTGGCTTCCCGAGGAACAGGTAGTTATAGTAAACTAAAGAGGATGAGAAATACCCCGCAACCGCGGGGTATATTTTTTGTTCCTGCCAATAGAGGAAAGATGTACTAGCCTGCCGAAATATTAGTCTAGAACATATAAGAGAAAAGGGGTATTTTTTGTTGAAAGCAACAAGAATTGTACTGGTAGCATGTTGGGTGCTAATTTTGACCGCTGTACTTCTGGGGAATGTGCGGAACGTTTATGCCTACGAGGATACAAAAGGACACTGGGCGGAACAGACGATCGACTTGATTACCAGCCGGCAATTAGTTAACGGATATCCCGACGGAAACTTTCGTCCCGACCAGCCGGTCACGCGGGCGGAAATGGCCAGGATAATGGTTGGGGTTATGGGTATGGAAGACTTGCTTTCTCAACTGGAGGATGTTCCTTCCTTTTACGCTGATGTTAGCTCCGACCACTGGGCTAAAGCTGCTATCGAATTGATGCGGGAGGCGGGCGTAGTTCAAGGTTATCCACCGGGGATTTTCCGGCCCGACCAGCCGGTTACCCGGGAGGAAGCACTGATTATACTGGCACGAACACTTAACGGAATAGAAGTAGAAAATGAGGAAAAACTGCCGTTTATAGATCGAGATGCAATATCACCTTGGGCGGTGGAAGGGATCAAGCAGCTGGTCTCTCTGGAAATAGTGAAGGGTTATCCGGACGGAACGCTGCGCCCGCAGGAAAAGGCCAGCCGAGCAGAAGTGCTGGCCTTGGTTGAAAGGTTGTTGGGAATTAAAGGTGATCGGTATGAATTTTCGGGAACTCTTCTAGAGGTGAAACAACCTTCCAGGGCGATGGAGATAGAACTTAACGGGGAAGCTCTAACTTTTTCCTATAAACCCGATCTCCCCGTTTACAGCGGAGACCATAGAATTTCTGTTACCGAACTGGCATATGAACTTCCGCGCCGAATTTTATTTAATTTGAATCGCTCGGGGGGGATTTCTTATCTGGAAACAGCCGATACTTTTACGGATAACGTGCAACTTACCGTTACCCGGCGGTACAATCCCTACCGGGAAGTACAAGAACACATCAAGCAACACATGACTTATTTATCGGCTCCCCGGGTAAATCTCGAGAAAAATCCCGAACTCAGTCTTGAGACGACTAAGAAGGAAATGAAGGTCCCGCAAATGGTTAGCCGAACTGGAGCGAACGGAGAGGGAGTAATTATTGCTGTGGTGGATACGGGAGTGGATCCCCTGCACCCTGACTTGCAGCAAACCGTTTCCGGAGAGAAGAAAATAATTCAGTGGGTGGATTTCACCCGGGAAGGCTGGGTAAATACCGAGCGCTCTCTCGTGGCGGGAAAAGATAAATATTATATTGACGGGCAGGAGTTTCATGTGGGATTCATTCCGTCCGCCGGAGGCATTTATCATTACGGTTTTTTCAAGGAAATGGATATTCACCGGGATGTTAATTTTGACCAAGATTTAAACGAAAAGTTCTTAGTTTTAATTACCGATCCTAATTCCAAGGGGGTTTACGAAGCGGTTTACATTGATACCGATGGAGACGGCTTCCTCGGTGAAGAGAACGCTTTGAAACCATATGGACAGGAATTTCAGAAAGCGGCTTTTAAAGGGGAAACCGATGATAGGCAGTTTAGCTTCGTAGTTACTGAGCTAAGCTCTAATGGCACCGGTGTCAATTTAGGTTTTGATGCCAACGGTCACGGCACCCATGTAGCAGGCATTGCGGCGGCAAACGGACGGTTAAAGGGAGTAGCTCCGGGTGCTAAAATTATGGTAGTAAAGGCTATTCAATCCAACGGAGAAGCAGACTGGAGCATTTTAAAAGGAGCGTTGGAATACGCCGCCGCTCACGGTGCTGATATAATTAACCTTAGTTTAGGATTCTATCAAGATGTGACCGCCGGGAACAATTCTCTAGCTCAACTGGTAAATCGCTTGAGCGAGGAGCACGGTGTATTGTTCACTGTCGCCAGCGGTAACCGCGGTCCCGGCTTGGGGTCGGTGGCCACCCCCGCCAACGCGGACAAGGCTATCAGTGTGGGAGCCTATGTTTCTCCCCGCATGTGGTTGAATGATTTCGGCTGGGAAGTAGAGCGTGAAAGTCTTTGGTTTTTTAGTTCGGTAGGGCCTCGCAAAGATGGGGAACTGGTTCCTACGGTAGTGGCTCCCGGAAGCGCCGTATCCACTGCTCCCCTCTGGCTTCCCCATTCTTACTACCTGGCGGAAGGAACCAGTATGGCTGCTCCCCATGCCGCCGGTGTTGCCGCTCTGCTTTTAGATGCTGCTGGAAGAGAACAAAAAACGGTGACGCCGGAAATGATCAAGAAGGCGGTGGCGGCGGGAGCCAAAAAAATAGAAGGGCTTTCCGAAGTAGAAGCGGGCTTTGGGGTGATTGATGCCCTCGCCGCTTGGGAACGGTTGGAAGAGATGGCAGGGGAAAATGCGGGCGTGAAAGCTCGTACTTACAATCTTCTGTACGGCTCTGGACAGGGTCTGTATGCCCGGGAGTTTCTGCCGGGGCAGATAAACTACTGGATAGAAGGAACAGAAACCGCTGCCTTACGCCTGCGCTGGAGGTCAACCGCCCAGTGGATGGCTCCTTTACTGAAAGAGACGGCGGTGGCAGGAGGAGGCGGTCGGACCCTGCCGGTAAAATTTGAACTGCCGGAACAGCCTGGGCTTTATACCGGATTATTGCAGGGAGATGTACCGGAAACACCGGGTATAGATTTACAGCTTTTGAATACCGTAGTTCGTCCATATGAATTTACAGCCGGGAATAACTTCCGCTGGGAGTTTTCGGACAGTCTTGGGGCCGCCCAATACCGTCGCTATTTCTTCCGTGTTCCCCCTGGGACGGAAAGGCTGTCCAGTCGGCTGGAAGTTCCGCGGGATAAGCAGGGAAGATATCAGGGAAGGGCTAGAATACACCTGGTGACACCCGGCGGAGAGGAAGTGGGAATGACTGATTATGCCGGTTTTGGGCCGGAGGATACGGTGATACGGGGACAGGTTTCGGCTACGGTAGAGGATCCCCGCCCGGGAGTATGGGAGGTGGTTGTTTACAGTTCGGCGACCCTCAGTCTCTACGAAGCCCGGGAATCTCGGTATACTTTGGAAGTAACGATTGATGGCAGTGCCGGGCCGGAAAAGGAAGAACTCGAAGCAATTCCCTACATTTTTGGCGTGGTACACCAGCAAGTTATCCCCGACCGGGTCAATTATATAACCCTGCACGTCCGGGATAAAGAGGGGAAAAAACCGGTGGAGGGAGAAATAGAAATTAATGGCCGGCTGTATAGTATAAATGGCGGCCGGGTTACTTTCCCGGCGAAGGCGGAAAACGGTTTCCTGAAGATATCTGTAGGGTTGTAATTTTGGGACTGCCCCTCAGGGCAGTCTTTTCCATTTAAAGGACAGGGTGGCAGAGGAATCCGGAACTTGTTGTCGAATTATGGCTATAAATCTAACATTTAGGGTGAACACGCTGTGGTTAAATCACGCCTGCTTGTTACAGGAATTCTAGTTGTCCTGTTCTTTTTTATTGTCGTTCCCCAAGGAACGGCTGCTCAAGGCAAGGATAGAGGGAAAAAAGACGGAAAGAAAGCGGCGGAATTTATTCCCGGTGAAATCTTGGTTAAATTTAAACCGGGAGTGAGCAGCTTGGTGCGCCAGAAAGTACATGACAAATTTAAGGCCAAGGTTGTGAAGAGAAGTACAAAACTGGGGATTGAAAGGGTGAAGCTGCCCGCCGGGGCGAAAATTGCTGAAATTCTTGAGCAGTACCGCCGTAACTCCAACGTAGAATTTGCCGAACCAAATTACATATTCCATGCCGACTGGACTCCTGATGACCCCGGTTATCCCGATCAGTGGGGGCTACCGAAAATCAATACCCCGCAGGCCTGGGATATAACGCGGGGGAGCACCACGGTGAAAGTGGCTGTAGTGGATACGGGGGTGGACCTGAACCATCCGGACCTGCAGGCCAACCTGGTCGGTGGGTATAATGCCATCAACGGGGGCTCGGCCCAGGACGATAACGGTCACGGCACCCATGTGGCGGGGATAATTGCGGCCGTGACCAACAACGGTATAGGAGTAGCTGGGGTGGCTCCTCAAGTTAAGATAATTCCAGTCAAAGTGCTAGATGCCAACGGTAGTGGTTATCTAAGCGACGTGGCTGAAGGTATCCGCTGGGCCGCCGATAACGGGGCCGATGTGATAAACCTGAGTCTGGGAGCTTCGGTGGATACTTATACAATGCGGGAAGCAATTAATTATGCCTATAACAAAGGAGTGGTTATCGTAGCGGCCGCTGGTAACGACTACAGGGGAACAGTCAATTACCCGGCGGCCAACGACCATGTCATAGGTGTTTCGGCCACGGACAGCGAAGATTTCTTAGCCTACTTTTCCAATATTGGTCCCCAGGTGGATGTGGCCGCTCCTGGCCTGAATATCTTGAGTACCTACTGGTATCAATCGTCCTCCACGTATGCTTTTTTAGATGGTACTTCGATGGCAACTCCCTTTGTGGCTGGCTTGGCCGCTTTGATCCGCAGTCAGAATGACAGTCTTACGCCGGATCAGGTGGAGGGAAAAATTAAGGCTGCCGCCGTAGACTTGGGAGCTCCGGGTAAAGACGACGTGTACGGCTACGGGCGTATAGATGCCTACCGGGCCTTAGGGAATCCTCCCCCGGGTGATGTCTGGGAGGATAACGATACTGCCGGACAGGCTCCGTTACTGAATGACGGTATCACCTTAAACCCGACCTTTTACCCGGCAGGAGACCAGGACTGGTTTAAAATCAATACTAGCACCGGTAAGCTAGTAATAGATGTGCTCCCCTCTTCCGAGGCCGATGCAATAGTGGAGGTTTATGATTCCGGTCTGTCACTGGTAGGCCAGGCGGACACCACCGGGAGCGGCGGGAGAGAACACTTGAGCCTGAGCGGTTTGAGTTCCGGTAACTACTATCTTAAAATTTATGAGGCAGGGGGCAATTCTTTTTCCAATCCCTATACTCTTGCCGTGTCTACCGTCGGTGACGGCCAAGAAAATAACAACGTAGCCCTGATGGCTTCCGCCGTAACCAGCGGGCAGACTATTTATCCGACTCTTAACCCGGCGGGAGATGAAGACTGGTTCAGTATATATGCCCATGAACCGGGAGACCTCACGGTAAGCGTACAGCCTCCCTCTAATATGGATGCGGCCATAAGGATTTATGATTCTAATTTGAACCGTCTTACTACCATTGATAGTTATTATGAGGGAGGCAGTGAATCGGGGACCGTCAGCCTGTTGCAAGGGGGAACTTATTACATTCAGGTTTACGATTACTTCAATGCCCAGTCGAACGGGAGTTATGCCTTTACCGCCACTTATACCGACACTACCAAGCCGGTCATCAGTAATGTAAGTGATGGACCAGATCCTTTTCTGGCGGCTCACAATGCCAGCAACATTTCCTTTACTCTGTCGGAAGAAGCATTTGTTACGGTAAAAATTTATGCCGGGAGCACTCTGGTGAAAACCTTATTAAATAATAGCCTGCGGGGAGCAGGTTCTCACAGCGTATCTTGGGACGGAACCAATAACTTGGGTTACCGGCTACCAGACGGTCTGTATACTTACAAGATTAATGCGACAGACTTAGCTGGAAATGTAGCAGATGAGGTTTCCGGCACTATATACCTGGACAAATCAATCCCGGAAATTAGCAATTTAAGGGTTACGCCTTCAATTTTCTCTCCGGTTATCGGGGATGCGACGATTAATTACGAGCTCTCGGAAGAGTCTCTGGTATCGCTGATCGTGGAGGACCTCAGCGGTAACCCGGTACGAGTTCTGCTGGACAATGTCCGGCAGGCTGCCGGAAGCCAGAATGCTTATTGGGACGGGAACAACGACAGCGGTGGGCGTGTATCTGACGGGGAGTACATTTTGCGGGTTGAGGCGGTAGACCTTCGCGGAAATCCTTCCGATGCGGTTAATGCGTCCGTGGTGGTTGACGGCACTCCGCCGGGTGTGGAGAGCATTTACCCGGCCGATGGTGCTACCAGTATAAGTCTGAACAGTTCCATTAAGGTTATCTTTAGCGAAGAAATAGACATCTCGTCATTAAATGTTAGTACTTTTACCCTTTTTGCTGCCGGTACACCCGTGTCCGGTTTGGTGTCCTATGACGCTGCGCTCAAGCAGGCGGTCTTCACACCTTTTACTTCTCTGGAGGAAAACACCTGGTATAGTGTCGTTCTGGACGGGGTAATCAAGGATCTGGCCGGCAATTCCCTCGGCCAGCCTTACACCTGGTCTTTCCGTACTGCCGATCTTACTTCGCCGCAAACGGCGGTAGTGAGCCCCGTCGAGGGCTCTGCTTTGAAAGACCAGGTAACCTTGAAAGCTTCGGTACGGGATGGAGGGGGTATAAAAGAAGTTTACTTCGAGTATTCCGCCGACGGCAGTAATTGGATGACGCTGCCGGGAACCGCAGTCTTGCGGGAAGGAACTGTTTTGGAAGGCCTTTGGGAATATACCTGGGAAGTTACGGGGCTGCCCGAAAACGTTTATATCCGGGTCAAGGCTATTGATCTAGGCGGCAATACCGGTTATTCTCAACCGGTTTTCTACCAGGTTTTACAATCGAATGAGGTAATGGTAGATACCGGTGGCGGGGAGTACAATTTTGAACAGGGACAGGTTAAGCTGATTATTCCTCCTGATGCTTTTGCGAGCCAGACTCGTATTCGGGTATCCAAAGTGGACCAGAACGGGACGGTCGCCCCTCCTTCCGGTTACCGGCTGGTAGGAGCAGTCTACGATTTCACTGCCGAAACGGAATTTAATTCCCCCGTCACGGTAGTTTTTAAGTACAACCCGGAAGAACTAGGTGACGCAGTGGAAGAGGCTTTAAAAGTATATTACCTTAAGCCGACAACCAACAAGTGGGAACCGGTAGGCGGCAAGGTAAATACTGTTACCCATACGGTAACGGTAGAGCTGGAGCACTTTAGCCAGTACGCCTTGCTGGCTCCTGAAAAGCGCTACTACCTGGCCACCCCCACCCGGGACGTCTATGGCAACAGCTATTTCAACCCCGACAACTTTACCAACTACCCGTACGAAATATACTTGCCTAACGAAACCGACCCGGCGAGCTACCGTATTCACACCAGCTATACCCGGGATACCGACGCCTGCGCCTC
>NZ_BDGJ01000078.1 GCF_002207765.1 Calderihabitans maritimus | reverse complement strand
TTCACTATAAAAGTGACATTTTCTCACGATAATTAACCCCTTTTTGGGGTGACATTTTGTCAAGTTATTGACAGTCTAGATGGACCAGAGTTTCGTTCATAGAAGTTTAAGAAGTTGAAAAAGGTGGGTATCCCTGAAGTATTATTGGTGTGGTACAACAACTAAATCACCTCCAAGAATGCATTTTTTTAAAAAACTGTTGACCGCTGAGAACCATTGTGCTATTCTTGGTATAGTGCTCGAACAACTTGCATATAGAACAGGAAAATTACTCTTATCAAGAGTAGGTGGAGGGACTGGCCCGATGAAACCCGGCAACCTCCTTGGACTCTCTAGTCCGAGAAAGGTGCCAATTCCTGCAGATGCTGCGCATCTGACAGATGAGAGTAATTTGGAGAATGTTTCTCTCTGTCTATGGGCAGGGAGTTTTATTTTGTCTAGAAAGGACCAAAACCGATGATTGAAATCAAGAATTTGCGCAAGATTTTCCCAACTCAAAACGGACCGGTAGTGGCTCTAGACGGAATCAATCTCCGGATAGAGGCTGGGGAGATTTACGGCATTATAGGTTTAAGCGGTGCCGGTAAAAGCACTTTAATCCGCTGTATCAACATGCTGGAAAAACCAACCGAAGGACAGGTAATAGTCGACGGCCAGAACTTTACCTCCTTAAATGCCCGCCAGCTCCGGGAGGCAAGACGACAGATAGGTATGATTTTTCAACACTTTAATTTGTTGTCCTCCCGCACCGTCTTTGCCAATGTGGCCTTTCCCCTGGAAATTGCCGGCCTTCCCCGGCAACTTATCAGGGAAAAAGTAAGCGAAATGCTGGAGCTGGTAGGTCTCAGCGACAAAGCCCATGCCTATCCTTCCCAGCTCAGCGGAGGGCAAAAACAGAGGGTAGGTATAGCCCGGGCGCTGGCCAACGATCCGAAAGTACTATTATGCGACGAAGCCACTTCAGCTTTGGACCCGCGCACTACCCGGTCTATCCTTCACCTTCTGCGGGATATCAATGAGAAACTCAACCTGACTATTGTGTTAATCACCCATGAAATGCAGGTCATCAAAGAAATTTGCGATAAAGTAGCCGTAATTGAAGACGGTAAGATTGTAGAGGAAGGACCGGTTATAGACATTTTCACCCGGCCCCGCTCCGCAACCACTCGCAAGTTCATTAATAGTATAATTAATACGGAAATTCCTGAGCCAATTCGCACCCGGTTTAAAAACCGTACCGCCAACGGAACAGCGGGGAAACTTATACGCATATCATTTATAGGAGAGACAGCCAAAGAACCGGTAATCTCCAGCATGGTTCAGCAGTGTCAGGTTAGGGCCAACGTCCTTTACGGCAACATCGACCACATTAAGGATACCATTTTTGGCACCCTCACCCTAGAACTCCAGGGGAAGGATAGCGAGGTAGAAGAAGCGCTGCGTTTCTTGAAGGAAAAACGCCTGCAACTGGAGGTGTTATCTGATGTTTGAAGGGGAAGTTGTGAAACTGATAGTTAAAGGCACCTGGGAAACCATTTATATGGTCGGTATTTCCGTACTGCTGTCTCACCTGTTCGGTATTCCCCTGGGGATTCTGTTGGTCACCAGCGAAAAAGGCCATATTTTAGAAAACGTTCCGGTTAACAAGGTTTTGGGAGCAATTATCAACGCCACTCGTTCCATTCCCTTTATTATTCTCCTTGTAGCGTTAATTCCTTTTACCCGCGTGGTAGTTGGCACCTCCATAGGAACTACAGCAGCCGCGGTACCTCTCACCGTAGGTGCTACTCCTTTTGTAGCCCGTATGGTGGAGACAGCCCTTAAAGAGATAGAATGGGGAGTTATAGAAGCAGCTCTGGCCATGGGAGCTACACCTTGGCAAATAATCTGGAAGGTACTTATTCCGGAAGCTTTACCCTCTCTTGTACTTGGCGCCACTATTACTACCATAACTCTTATCGGTTATTCCGCCATGGCCGGCTTTGTGGGAGGAGGTGGTCTGGGAGATATAGCCGTAAGGTACGGTTACTATCGCTATAAAGGCGATGTAATGCTTATCACCGTAATTCTTCTTATTGTAATGGTACAGCTTCTACAAATGGTTGGCGATTACTTATCCGCCAAACTGAACAAGAAGCAAACTTGAGTTTGTTTCTACTAAGTTACAAGGAGGGACTAAAATGAAATTAAGTAAAGTTTTTATTGTAGCAATAACACTAACCTTAGTGTTTCTACTGGTAGCCGGTTGCGGCCAGTCTGCTACCGAAACACAAGAAACTGGTAAGGCCGGGGAAACAGAAACCAAGCAGGAAACGGTCAAGCTGGTAGTAGGAGCTACTCCGGTACCTCATGCCGAGATCTTGGAAGCGGCCAAGCCGTTGCTGGCCGAAAAAGGTATTGAACTGGAAATAAAAGAATTTACTGATTACGTTTTACCCAATCAGGCCCTGGCTGACGGTGAATTGGACGCTAATTACTTCCAACATGTTCCCTATCTTAACGACTTTAAGGAAAAGAATAATCTCGATTTAACCTATACCGTGGCGGTTCACTTCGAGCCCATGGGTCTCTACTCCCAGAAAATTAAATCCCTGGAAGAACTGACAGAAGGAGCTAAAATTGCTGTGCCTAATGATCCCACCAATGAAGCGCGCGCCTTGCTATTGCTTCAGGACAACGGCCTGATCAAGTTAAAAGAAGGCATCGGGCTGACGGCTACCGTTAATGACATTGTGGAAAATCCGAAGCAGTTGGAAATTATAGAACTGGAGGCAGCTCAGATTCCCCGTTCTCTGCCTGACGTTGACGCGGCGGTTATTAACGGTAACTATGCTATCGACGCTGGCCTGAGCCCCGCCAAAGATGCTATCGTTTCCGAATCCAAAGATTCCCTGGCAGCAGAAACCTATGCCAACGTGGTGGCGGTACGCGTCGGTGACGAAGACAGGGAAGAAATAAAGGCACTGGGAGAAGTTTTAACCTCTCCTGAGATCAAAAAGTTTATCGAAGAAACTTACCAAGGAGCCGTAGTGCCTGTGTTCTAATAACACTGCGAAAAGTACCCGGAAGTCCGGGTACTTTTTCTTTTACTCACGACGTCAACATCCGCTCCACCAGTTGGGAAACCGGTTTAAAGACAAATTCAATAGCCTTGTTGGGATTGGGAAAGGGTATTTCCAACACCTGGAAAACGGCCATGGTTACCCCCATCAACATTAGAAGCGCAAAGGCTATTAATTCTTTCCAGCTCTTTTTCTTCACCAGGGGCGGTACTTCGTAGAGAGCAATCAGGGAAAATCCCAGGACCAATAGAACCAGTTTCATACTTCCCTCCCACCTGTTATTTGTTTTTCCCCTTACTTAATCTGGGTCGGCTTTGAGGTCATCCCGGTACGTCTTATCTTGGCTTCCACGACCAGGTTAATCTCCGCGTAAGCAAACTCCTCATTCCAATTTTCCCGCACCTGCTTCCATACCCGGGGGTACCTGCGCCGCAGGGCTTCCCCGAAGCCGAAGATATCTGTCTGCCACTCTTCCTGGGCCTTTTGTAAAACTTCTCCCGCTCTCATTTTGATTTCTTTTTCCTTCAGCTTTTCGAGCTCTTTTATCTTATCCGGTTTGGTGAAATCTTCCTGACACCATTGTTCTATTAGCTCACCTTCCTCCCGGATTTCCACCAGGAAAGAAATAAAACCGTCCCGCACCTGGGGAATAATGCGGGTACTGGCGCTCCGTATGGTAAAAGAAAGAGGCTCGTCAGGGTACCGGGGACAGGGTACCGTAATTACCCCTCGTTTTATTTTCCCCCGCAGCCACATAAGACCGCGCATTTCCCGGTCGTCCAGCCAGCCTACCAGCTTTCCGTCCCGAAAGGCGGCAGCCCCCACCAGGCTAACCGTGCTCTGGCCCTGCCCATTCTCCTGTTTATTCTCAACAGGGGCAACCGTCCCCGTAACGGGGTTGTCCCCCCAGCTGCTCAACATGATTAGAAAATCTTTAAGGTTAACTATCATACCGGTTCTTTGTTTGGTGAGGCTACTTACCGACAGGGCCGGAATTTTCTCCAGATCAGGTCCTAGTCCCAGAATTTCCCGGGCTCTTCCCCGGGCCACCAGAACCCAGGATATTAAGCGAGTTTCCCGCTCCCGGCTGAAAAAATCCAGGGCCTCGACCCCGCGGCGGGCAAAGTCTTCCCCCAGCACAATGATGCGGTTATGGGACCAGAAAAGCTTCCGGGGGGTTTCCATTTCTAGCCGGCGTATGGCTTCGGCAATAGTGCGTCCCTTGGTAGAACGCACCACCACCGGCTTGCCCTGGCCACCGGCTCCCCCAGCCCCCATCTGACCTCCCCCCACCTGTTGTGGTTTCAACATTTGAACGGTCAATTCCACCATTTCGCTTTGCCGGTCCCAGTCCAGGCCTGTGCCGGAAATTATGGCCAGTTCGTTAACTTCCCTCCGGCTCCAGCAACCGGCAACAACCGGCAGCAGCAAAAGCAAAAGCAAAAAACCATAACGATGCTTCAACTTATCTTTTCCTCCTTACCCGCTTTTAAATACGAAACCACCAACAGGATAACAGGTAGCCCGATTTGAAATATGGAAAGGGCATAAGGAGGCCAAATTTTATCGAGAAACTCCACCAGGTCCATTATGCTTTCGTATGAAACCACAGAAAGCATAACCATGGCCACCCCGTAAGGTATGACCGCCGGCCGATAATCCTTCAAACCGAACAGATAGCCTATTCCTAAAACCCCTACGTAATAGTAAATGGCTATTTTCAAAAAAACACCGGCCACCCAGATAGCCATCACCAGGGACTCTACCCCTTCCAGAAATTCACCGATAGAAATCATGCGGGCCATGGAAAACATGGGAAACATCAGTTTCGCCGCTTCAACCGCTCCGAATACTAACATCGCCCCGATTACAACTACCAGGAGGGAAAGACCATTGACCAGAGTCCCCCAGACTACGACTTTTTTACCTTCCTCCGGCTGGTTTAGGTAAGCCAAGAAAACGGCCATGATCACTACTTCCCCGTACCAGCTGGAAGGCACTATGGCTCCCTTGATGACTGGTTTTATTCCATTTTCCAGAATCGGCAGGAAACGGGAGAAGTCTATTTCTTTCAAGGGCAAAATCACCACCAAGCCGATGGCACCGGCTACCAGGGGAAAAATGAAATCGGCTATGCGGGCCAGAACCTCCAGCCCACTCCGTACCGCATATACGGCTACCAGAACTATAATCGCGTTAAATGCCATTAGCGGGGTTTCCGGCATGATGGCTGTAGTGAGAAATTCCCCGTATTCACGAATTATGGCTGCACCGGCATGAAAGAAGTACCAAATGTACCCCAAAATAATGACCTTGCCTAAAATTTTTCCCAGGAGAACCTGTACAAATTCATACAGGTTTTTACCGGGAAACCGCAGGCTCAAGGCAAGGATTAGCCCCCCGGCCAACAGACCAAAAACGGTGGCCACCACTACCGACAGCCACCCGTCCTGGCCGGCAGCTTTCGTGGTAATGGCCGGCACGAATAGAATGGCCGTGGGCATGATGGTAAAAATCAACAGGTACGCGGCCTGCCGGGTGTTAATCTTGCCGCCTTCCAGCATGGAGGTCCTCCTAACTCTTATTAATTTCGCTTCTTAGGAGGTTCAGGCTTCAGCCTGAAGGCCTGCCTTTGAGGATTACGATAACCTATCAGCCTGGGCCGTAAAAACATGCCCCACCAGGGCGGGCGAACCAATACATCTTTCAGGTCTCTCGGGGTAAAAGGCGCAATCGGAGAAAGATAAGGTATCCCGAAGGAACGCAGGTTACAAAGATGAATCAGGATTACTACCAGACCCATCATGATGCCGAAGAAACCAAAGGCGGCAGCCAGTACCAGCATAATAAAGCGGATAAGACGCAGGGTAATGGCCATGTTAAAAGCGGGAATGGAAAAATTGGCAATAGCCGTCAGGGCCACCACCACTACCATTACCGGTGACACAATCCCAGCCGAAACCGCCGCCTCACCAATCACCAGGGCCCCTACAATGCTAATTGCCTGGCCGACCGGGCGCGGCAGACGGATTCCGGCCTCCCTCAGCATCTCAAAAGTGAGCTCCATAATCAACGCCTCCACAAAAGCGGGAAACGGCACCCCTTCCCGCTGGGCGGCAATGCTGATCAGCAGGGTACGGGGAAGCATTTCCTGGTGAAAGGTAGTAATGGCCACATAGGCAGAAGGCAGGAGCAAAGCGACATTGACGGCCACGAGTCGACCTAAACGGACTACTGAAGCTAAATAGAATCGCTCGTAATAGTCTTCACTAGCCTGTAGAAACTGAACGAAAACGGTTGGTACCACCAGGGCAAAGGGTGATCCGTCTGCCAGTATAACCACCCTTCCCTCGAGCAGTGCCGCCGTCACCTTATCGGGCCTCTCACTGTGTTCAATTTGAGGGAAGGGGGAAAAGGGATCGTCTTCGATGAATTCTTCTATGTACCCGCTGTCTACAATACCGTCGGTTTCAATGCGTTTGAGCCTTCGGTGAACTTCCTCCACAATTTGCGGGTTGACCAACCCCTCGATATATATTACCGCCACGTCAGTCTTGGTGAGTTCCCCGATTTTAATGGTTTCAATTTTAAGCCGGGGACTTTTAATCCTCCGCCGTATCAAGGAAGTGTTGGTGCGGAGAGTTTCTACAAAGCCTTCTCTTGGCCCGCGCACCACCGCTTCCGTTTCCGGCTCCTCTACGGCTCTACTCTCCCACCCCCTTACTCCCAGTACCAGGACCTTCGCTTGTCCGTCCACCAGCAGGACCGCGTCCCCTGCCAGCAGTTTCTCCAGCATGCCTGGGAAACCAGAAACTTCATGCACCTCACCCACACTCACCGCGGCTTCCTTAATTAACTCAAAAACGTTGCGTTCGGTAATGTCGGGAGCGGGCTCCACCTTCCGAATCTCAACTAGTAAAGTCTTCAATATGCTGGTTTCGACCGAAGTTCTGGTCACCAGCCCGTCAAAATAAATCAGGGCGCACCGGGCGAGCTTTTGACCTGCCACAAATTCCCTTACAATAAAGTCGCTGCAACGGTCAAAAACCTGCCGCAGGACGGCCAGGTTGCGATCCAAGTCGGCACTAAGTTCATAGTCATCGATTGTCTCTATTTCCCGCTTCCTGGCTTCATCCCGGCGGCGGTGTCTCTTTATCCACTCGGTTTTTAACGGTTTGATAAGTCGCCGAAACATTCCCTCACCCCGCAGTGTTACTATGTTTAGCTTTGCCAGAACGGGCTAATTTATGCAGGAACCAATCAGTCCATTTAATAAGGGACAGTCTAGTTGTGAAGTTTCAACTTATTCAAGTTGGGGACGGTTCTTGACTTGAACTCATCTTTGACAGTTAATCTTCAAAATCAATGACCCGACAACCGGAAACCCTTGAAATGACTGAGGTGGAT
>NZ_BDGJ01000077.1 GCF_002207765.1 Calderihabitans maritimus | reverse complement strand
GATATTACCCTGGCCATGTCCCTGGAGACTATCCGGTTCTTTGAAAGCCAGCAGAAGAAAATCGACCAGGTCATTGCTAAAGAACTAAAAGCTATTCCCCAAACGTTAGATACTGTTCCAGGTATAGGGCCAGTTTACACTGCCGGTATTGTAGCGGAAATAGGTGACATCTCCAGGTTTAAGAA
>NZ_BDGJ01000076.1 GCF_002207765.1 Calderihabitans maritimus | reverse complement strand
AAGAAGGTAGGGAAGAATCCTTGGTAGACATTACCATTAGACTTTTGATTAAAAAGTTCCGTAAGCTGCCAAAGGAGTATGTGGTCAGAATAAAAGAACAAGATACCTATGTACTACAGCAGTTGATAGATAACATCTTTGATATCAATGAACTGTCCGAACTGGATGACTACCTGCATTAAAACTGTACCCCGCCCCACTGCCACCGCAGTGGGGTTCATTTTTGACTAAGT
>NZ_BDGJ01000075.1 GCF_002207765.1 Calderihabitans maritimus | reverse complement strand
AATAGCCATTTTGGAATTCGCCCTGTCGGCAACCCATTGTACCACGTTCAAGGACCCCGGCTGTCAAGGCTCCCCTCACGGCGCCGCCTTAAGCTCATGGGCTCACCAGGGAACATGTCAGCATGTCATAGACCACTAAATCATAGCAGTTCTGGTTTCAGTAATTCACGGAATAAGCAAGCATAACCCTCAGTACCACGACGTGTTGCTGGAAAACTACCTTTTCGAACTCCGACTCCACTAGAGGCTATGGCCTTGGCCACATGACCGGCACTCGCCTGTAATTTGTCTAAAGCCCATTCTTCAAGTTCACCTACGGTTCTGGAGATGTATTCTGGTAAAACCCCTTGGTAAAGCTTAGCCAAGCACGTCAGTATGCCTTTTAGCCCTTTTTCCGACCAAGCCCGGCCACGCTTTGAAGTCCGATTCTTGAATTTGTCAACGTTTGATTCTGCAGCCCCCATGCTTCGCCAGTTGGGAGAAACCTTAAATCCTGC
>NZ_BDGJ01000074.1 GCF_002207765.1 Calderihabitans maritimus | reverse complement strand
ATGTCTCACAGGGTCTTTGCCCTTTACATTCCTTCGTCCGGCTTTCTGAGGACGGGCGGGGTATGCCGTTACTTACACGCAGGGTCATGCCCTTAGTATGGAGGGATACGGCTTTCCCCACCCAAAATTGTAAACACGGTTAGTCCTATGCTGCCTGGCGCAACTGAGCTTGACGATAG
>NZ_BDGJ01000073.1:16948-44389 GCF_002207765.1 Calderihabitans maritimus | reverse complement strand
AATACCTCATGGGCAATCGGAATGCCGTCCTGTCTCATTAAGAGGCCGATAACCACCTGTACCCGGTCAGGCCTATGTTCCCGGGAATAACCGTACTGGGGCGGCTTGGGGAAGAGTTTAACCTTGACCGGATTTTGAAAAAGCTTCTCGCCGCCACGCAGATAACAACTAAGGGAAATGGGAATTTTTTAATGCACCTCAAGTTGCTAAATTTATTAGAATTTAATAATAATTTCCCTGCAAAAACCCTCTTTTGTAAAAATGATTTGCCCATAATATGGCAAAATGGGTGAGACATATCCTTTCGGCAGAGAAATTCTTTATAGATTTTTTGGTAGGCAGTTACTGCAACTCCAGGAGGTTGAGAATGAAAACAGCTATAGTAACTGATAGTGCCACCGAAAAGACATATCGACGACAATTCTGGATGCGGAGCGTAATTGGACTGGTTTTGGCCGCACTAAGCGCTGCTTTGTTCATCCTGGCTTTCCCGCCCTACGACCTATGGCTGCTGATCTGGATCGGGCTTGTGCCGATGGTCGTGGCCCAGCACCGAATCCTGCCCCGCCGCATCTCCGGCCTGGCCACCGGGGTGGGCGTCGGCGGCTTTTTCTGGGGCTACTTTAACAATATGTTCGCCAACAGCGTCTGGTACATGCGCTGGCTGCCGCTAATGATCGGTATCGTTGCCGCACTGGTCGGTGGGCGCGACCGTGCCTTTCACGAGCGCACCGGTTACCGCTGGTTTGTGTTCCAGGGGGCGGCGCTATGGGTGGGTATCGAGATGATCCGGGGCTTCGTGCCGGTGATAGGCACATGGGGCTTTGCTGCCTATGCTCTCTACGAGCAGCCCTGGTTGATTCAACCGGTGAGCATCTTCGGCGTCTACGGTCTCAGCCTGCTTATCCTGCTGACAAACTACGTCCTGGCTCAGGTAACGCTGGCCCTCTTCGACCGGTGCTGGCGGCTTGATCCCGGTTTTCAACCGGTCACCCCCAGTCATGCACGGAACTGGCTGGCCGGCGTGGGGGTTGTCATAGCAGCCTGGATCGGGCTGAGCCTGGCGTTGCTAGACGCCCCGGCGCCGGACGTCCGGGTGGCGGCCGTACAACCCGCTATCCGTATTCACAGCGAAGAGGGTCTGCAATGGCTATACGCCCAGACCCGTCGGGCTGCCGCACAGGGTGCGAAGTTGATTGTCTGGAACGAGGGTGCGTTGCCCTTTGACCCGCAGGCAGAGCATACCGAAGAACTGCGTGTGCTTTCGGCTGAAACTGGAGCTTACCTGGTCATCGGCTACGGAGTGCGAACCGAACAGGGGCTGCGAAACGAGGTGACGGTTCTTGCACCAGGAGGCGAGTTCCTGGGCGTTTACGGCAAGGACCATCCAGTAACCTATGCAGGAGAAACCAGCCTGACCCGCGGCAGTTACCCGGTCTACAACACACCCCTCGGCCGGCTGGGTACCATCATCTGTTACGACCTGGACTTCACCGATACAGCGCGCTGGGTGGCCCGCAACGGGGCGCAACTCATCGCCGTGCCATCCTTTGACTGGCCGGCCATCGCTGCCAGGCACTACAGTCACGTCGTTTTCCGCGCGGTAGAGAACCGTGTTGCGATGGTCAAAGCTGACATTGCCTTTGACTCGGCAATCATTGACCCTTACGGTCGCATCATTAAGCGGGCAGTCAAGCCGGACTCTGAGCCGGCAACGCTGGTGGCTGATGTACCGTTAGGAACAGCAAACGCGCCTGCCATTTTTCTGGGTGATTGGGTCGGGTGGCTATGCCTGGCAGGAATGATTTTCTTTATCGTCCTGGACCTGCTGACCGCTTTTTGGGAAAGAGAAAGCAGTTGAGACAAGTTAGTGATAAGGGCTCACTTGGATCTTCAGACATATGGGCTTCCCGGCTGATGACCAAGCTCGGCATTATCTTTGAAAAAAGTGGACATTCACCATTCATCGAGGAACCGAAGCGCTTCACTAATGAAGTCGCATCGTTCCTTAAATAAAACTAGTTCCTGTCAAATTTCAAAGGTGATCTGCCTAGGGGGAAAGACATGAACGCATTGGTCATTTACGACTCGACATTTGGGAATACCGAGCAAATTGCTTCATCTTTCTCAGGACCGAAAGGGGAAATAACAGCCCTTCCCAAAACAACAAGCTGAGAGCTTTGAAATCCTTTTTTAACTACTGCCTCAAAGAAGGATATGTCGACTTGAACCCCGTCGAAGGTTTACGGGTAAAAGAGACTAAAAGGCTGCCAAAAACGTTCACTCTGGAGCAGATGGTGAGACTGCTTACCCAGCCGGACAAGAAGACCTTTGCGGGATACAGGGATTATATAATCATGATAGTGTTAATGGAATCCGGGATGCGAATCTCGGAATGCCTGAATTTGAAGAAGGAGGACCTGGTCTATGACGGCGGCAGGATCACAGCATGCTTCCTGACTAAAACGAAGTCCAGGGTGGTGCAGCGCGTTGAACTAACGGAATTTGCAGGGAAACACCTGGCTCAATGGCTGGAATATTTTGAGAAAAACCACTACCGGGGCGAGTGGCTTTTCCCGAATATCTTCGGAAGAGGGCCGGTCACCAAACGCACGGTCCAGCAGAGAATTGCGCAGTACGGCAAACAGATAGGACTGCAGAAATGCAGTCCCCACATGTTCAGGCACTCTTTCGCCAAGTTTTTTGTCGAAAGCTGCGGCGACATCAGGGCGCTTCAGGAGCAACTGAGGCATGCCGACATACAGACCACGCAGATTTATTTCCAGGTCGCCCGGAAAAGTTTGAGGTCAAAAGTCGAGAAGCATTCCCCTGCGGCTCTCATCCGAACTTTAGGTTTGAAACTGAGCTGAACCTGGGGTTGACACATACCTGACGGATGCCTGAAATAAAGGAGAAATGAATTCTTGAATATCGCAGGGAAGCGCAATCAACACATCATAATCTGAATCTTGCCGGGCATCGCCCCTCGCCCGGGAACCAAACAGCTGGACCAACCGTATTTCGCCCGGGTACAAGTCATTCAAATAATCGACCAGTCCCTGGAGAATTCTTTTCTCTAACGAACCTTGCTTCATGGACACCATTCCTTTTGGGTATTACCATCCAATTTCTGGTATCATTATATCACAGAAAACCACTACCTCGAAAGCCTGTCCACGGTTTCTACGGAAGACACGACTCTGTGCCTGATAAGGACGTGTCAACGGGGTGGCGCAGCTGGTTCAAATGGTTCTGGTGTAATGGAAAATATATTCACTCGGGTATTTTTTCCAGCGTTATTGTTTCACCCTCTGAGACCTTTGCCCACTCCTTGGGGTTACCGGAAAGCCTGCCGATAAGGGTAACGGGGCTGGCCGGCTTTATTTCTGTTTTTGTAGAGACGGGGGTTTTCCCAAAAAAGATACAAAAGCAACGGCCGCTCGGCCAGTAGGCCAGGTCGCCTTCCTCGACGGTTTCGACAGGGTTTTCAGGCCCTTTGTAGACGGGAATTTCAAAATAAATCTCTTCTCCCCAGGTGTTTACTTTTCCCTTGATCGGCAGCTTTTCCCAGATGGATTTGGCCGTTTCCGTGTCATTTAGCTGAGCTTCCATTTGGACCTTAGCGGTGATAATTTTGATCCTTTTCATTATCCCTGCGCTCTCCTTTCTCCAACGGCCTTTAGTCTTTACTAAAATTATAACTAAATTATACCATAAGGGAATGAAGAAAATCGATATTAAGAAATCAAATTGAAGAAACCTTGTGGCCATTCGCGCCGTACGGCGTACAGGCCTGTTGATGGAAGGGATGGCTGTTGGGAGCAAAAAATTTTTTGCTGACGGCCCTGCACTGAATTCCGAGGGACTTTTTCGGAAATCAAGCGCGTAAAAAATGAAAAAAGGTTTCGAGGGAAAAACCTCGAAACCCTTGATATGACTGGGTTTGGTGCCGAAGGTGGGAGTCGAACCCACACGGGCGCAATGCCCACTGGATTTTGAGTCCAGCGCGTCTGCCAATTCCACCACTTCGGCATAATGTTGGTTGGGATTGCGATAAATATATTAACATATTGAGTAGGAATTTGCAAGCCAAACAAAACTGATTTTTCAGGGATTGGGAAGGACTTTGCAGCTTGGAAGAAGAAAACGGTTTTAACCGGAGTATGGAAAGAAATTTAAAAGGCGGAAAATCGGAAAGTATGCCGGGATTCAAAATGACTTCTGAAAGGAAGGTTTAAAATGGTCTTGGGGATAGATGAGAGAAAAAAGCTCTTGGAAGTATCGCGGGGTGAAAGGGCGGCGGACCTGTTTATCAAAGGCGGGAAACTAGTGAACGTTTACAGCAGTGAAATCTATGAGGCTGATGTGGCAGTTTACCGCGGGCGCATTGCTCACGTAGGGAAAGGGCTGGACGCTGTGGGGCCGGACACTACGGTGCTTGATGCCGGGGGAAAGTATATTGTTCCGGGATATATAGAACCTCATGGACATCCATGGAATATTTACCCGCCGGATGTCTTGGCAAGAGTAATTTTGCCTCTGGGTACTACCAGTCTTATTGGTGAAAACTTGCTTCTGTATTTAAAAGCGGAGTTAGACGGTTTCAAAAAGACCATGGACAGATTAGCCGAGAACCCTCTCCGTTTTTGGTGGATGGTTCGGGTGGCTGCCCAGTCGCCCACTCCAGACGAGGAAACGCTTTTCTCGCGGGAAGCGATAGCAGAACTTCTGAAGAACCCGCGGGTTGTTTCTATAGCCGAGTTGACCCGCTGGCCAACTATCTACCGGGGTGAAGAGAATGTTTTGGCGGCCATTGCAGAGGCGGAATTATGTGGAAAACGGGTAGATGGCCATACGGCGGGCTGTTCTTATGAAAAACTGAACGCCGTGGTGGCAGGAGGGATTACCTCCTGCCATGAGAGTATAACCCGAGAAGAGGTTTTAGAGCGACTTCGCTTGGGCCTGTGGGTAATTCTCCGTCACAGCTCCCTGCGGCAAGATCTGCCGGAACTGCTGAAAGCCGTTACGGAGAAGGGGTTGCCCACTCACCGTATGATGCTTACTACCGACGCTTCCATGCCGTATTTCACGGATAATTTTGGCTTCATTGACGGATTGCTCAGGTTGGCGGTCGAAGAAGGCCTGGACCCGGTACAGGCTATAGCCATGGTTACTCTCAACCCGGCGACCTACTTCGGACTCGAGAAAGAAATAGGGGGAATTGCCCCGGGACGCCGGGCGGACATTTTGCTTTTGCCTGACCTGAAGACTTTTGTGCCGGAAACAGTTATGGTTGGGGGCCGGGTGGTAGCTCAGCAGGGTGAGCTGAAAGTAGACATACCCAATATCGACTGGAAGGAATTAAATCTTACCGGCGATTTCGAGGCAAACTCGCCAATCGGTGATCCTGACACCTACTCGGTTTTTGCTTCGGGAAATCAAATAAACTTTCCGGTGATTGATCTAATAAAAAATGTTATTACCCGCCGGCGGGATACGGTTTTACCGGTAGCGAATGGGCGGGTGGATTTGGAGCGGTGCCCAGGTATGTTGTACTGTTCGCTGGTAGACCGGCGGGGCAACTGGGTGGCCAACGGAGTGATTTATAATTTTGCCCGGGAGATAGGGGGGATGGCCTCTTCTTTCAATACCGCCGGCGAACTGCTGGTAATAGGAAAAAACCAACGGGATATGGCGTTGGCGGCCCGCCGGGTAGCTGAAATGGGGGGAGGTATCGTTCTATCGGAAGAGGGAAAGATTCTTTTTGAAATGCCTCTGGCTATAGGGGGAGTGATGTCGGCGGAACCCCCGCAGAAAATACTTAGTTCCTTAAAAATACTGGCAGAGCTGGTAGAGCGGAGAGGTTACCCGTACCACGACCTGCTCTATACCCTGTTGTTTCTCCCTGGGGATTTTCTCCCGCAGATAAGAATCACCCGGTTGGGGGTAATGGATATCAAAACCGGAGAAGTTCTTCATTCTTCCCGGCGGTTAAGATAGCGAAGATGGCGGTTTTTGGGTGGTTCTGATGAAGGAGCGCAAGATAATTCATGTGGATATGGACGCTTTTTATGCGGCCGTGGAACAGAGGGACAATCCTGCCCTCAGGGGTAAGCCGGTTATTGTAGGCGGGGACCCGCGGGGCAGGGGAGTGGTTTCCACCGCTTCTTATGAAGCCCGGCGTTATGGGGTAAGGTCGGCCATGCCTTTGAGGGAGGCCTACCGCCTTTGCCCGCACGGTATTTTTCTGAAAGTTAATATGCACAAGTACCGTGAAGTTTCCGCGCAAATTAATCGTATTTTTCAGGAATACACTCCGCTGGTGGAGACTATTTCCCTGGATGAAGCCTTTTTGGATGTAACGGGCAGTACGGTTATTTTTGGTGAAGCGGAGGAGATTGGGTGGCGCATAAAGCAGAGAATCAAAAAAGAAATCGGTCTTACAGCTTCGGTGGGAGTGGCAGGGAATAAATTTCTGGCCAAGTTGGCCTCCGATCTACAGAAACCGGATGGATTTGTGGTTATCAGACCGGAAAAAGTGGAAGAAATACTGCATCCCCTGCCTGTATCCCGTTTGTGGGGAGTAGGAAAGAAGACGGAAGAAAAGCTTCTAAGTCTCGGTATTAAAACGATTGGAGACCTGGCCCGCCTGCCGGAGCCCCTTTTACAACAGCACTTCGGTTTCCAGGGAAAAGAACTGGCCCGACTGGCGCGCGGGATTGACGAGCGACTGGTGGAGCCGAGCCGGGAAGCCAAGTCTATAGGTCGCGAAGTAACCTTCCCCTTGGATATCTGGGAAACGGAGGTATTGGAAGCCACCTTGCTCGAGTTGGCCGAAAGCGTAGGCTGGCGGGCGCGGGAGGCGGGAGTCCGGGGACGTACGGTGACCCTAAAGTTACGTTATGCTGATTTTCAGACCGTTACCAGAAGCCGTACTTTAAATTCACCCACGGCGCTGGATAACGAGATATACGCGGTTGGGAAAAAGCTGTTCCAGGAAGTATACAGGCCCGGTCAAAAAGTGCGACTGCTTGGTTTAACATTATCCCAATTAAACCGGCAAAAGGAACAGCTTAGTATCTTTTGTGCCCAACAGGAGAGAGAGGAGAAGGTGGCAAGAGCGTTGGACGACATCCGCAGCCGTTTCGGCAGCCGGGCTATTACCCGGGCACGCCTGCTAAACTTTCGGGAGAACAAAGAAAAGAGTTAACCTGCCTGTGAGGGCAGGTTTTAATTTTAGAAAAATTGACCAGCTGAATAAAACGAGGAGAATGGAATATAAAGTCGAATTTTTGAGGAAACTTTTTTTATTTTTTTACGTCTTAACGAGAGAAGGGCTTTTCTTGAAAGGAGGCCTTCCGGTGTTTTTAGATGATGATATTCTGGTTGGCAAGAGTAAAGCCGGCGACATGGGAGCTTTTGAAGAACTGGTCAGGCGCTATGAAAAACAGGTGTTTACGGTGGCCTACCGTTTTATGGGTAACCGGGAAGATGCTGTAGAGTTAGCTCAGGAAGCTTTTTTACGGGCTTTTACCGCCATCAAGAAATTCCGGGGTCAGTCTTCTTTCAAGACGTGGTTGTATCATATTGTCGCCAATGTATGCCGGGATGAATTGAGGAAGCGCCAGCGGTGCCGGGAATATCCCGTGGAAGACCCCGCGCCGCTAAACTCCCTTAATCAAACCATCGGTAACTCGTTCGACCCCGTAAAGGCTTATGAAGATAAAGAAGGGCAGGAATACATTCAAAAAGCGATAACTTCTCTGGCGCCGGAATATCGTATGGTTCTGGTTATGCGGGAATTTCAGGGATTCAGCTATGAAGAAATAGCGGCTCAGCTTGACTGTTCGTTGGGTACGGTAAAATCCCGCCTGAGTCGCGCCCGGAAACTACTGCGGGATAAACTTCTCAGGTCGGGGAACATTGCCCAGCCCAAAGCCGTCTATCAAAGTGAAAGGAGGGAAGAGCGGTGAAGTGTGAACAGATTCAGGAATTGCTTTCCCCCTATTTGGACGGTGTGCTGGAAGATGAAACAAAAGCTAAAGTGGAGGAACACCTCCAGCATTGTTCTTTCTGCCGCGAGGAATTGGAAAGTTTACAAGCCACTTTAAATATACTCCATTCTTTGGACCAATTAACTCCCCCGGCGGATTTTCGCTCTGGCCTGAAAAAACGGTTGGTTAAGTACGGACTTCCCTGGTACCGGCGGCTTGGCAGCGCAAAATGGTTTGCCTGGGGAGCGGCGGCAGCCGCAGTATTCATTGCTTTAATTGTGGCGGGCAGTCTTGTTGTCCGTTTGCCCGGGGTTTCTTCGGGAGAACTGGGGGGAGGCCTTGCCATGCAGAAACAGGAGAAGGTTGCCTCCCAGGTGGCGGAACCCGAATTGGGAACCGCTGAGTACAGGAAGGCAGCGTCTTACGATAAGCAGGATATTCAAATTCCACCTCAGGGTCGCATAGCGGGGGTTGAAGCAGATAGGGAGAGGGGAACAGAAGAAGTTAAGGACGAATACCAGCAAAAAGTAATTAAGACTGCCGAATTAACCCTTGAGGTGAAGGATATACAGGCTGTCTCCACAGAAATTGCGCTACTGGCCCAGCGGGCAGGAGGGTATGTGACAGATTCCTCAGTAAGAGAAGAAGAAAGCGGTAAATCGGGTTACGTGACAATCAGGGTTCCGCAGGAACGGTTTGAAGCAGTAATAAAAGAGATAGAAGGCATGGGTACGGTCCGTTCCAGACATATAACCGGGCAAGATGTAACTCAGGAGTTTTACGATACGGAAGCTAGAGTTAGGGTGCTGAAAAAAGAAGAAGAGAGCCTTCTGGAACTGATGGACAGGGCCAAGTCGATAGAAGATATCATGAAAGTGCGCCAGGAACTTACCCGGGTTCGCAGTGAAATAGAAATGCTTGAAGGGCGTCTGAAGTATCTGAGCAGAATGACGGACATGTCCACGATACACGTTACTTTACGGGAACAAAAGACTCCCGACGACCAGATTTCTACCCAGGAGGTTCAGGGCGTCGGGACCAGAGCGTTAAAAGGGTTTATTCGTACTACCAATGCGATTATTAAAGTCTTAGGAGAAATGGTAGTGGGTCTGGGAACAGCCCTCCCGGTATTGATTTTGATTTGCGTGGTGGTGGCGGTAATATGGGGAGGAAGGATAATATATTTGCGGAACAAGAAAGAATAAGTCTTAACGGTGTGCAGGGAAAGACACCCCGCACACCGAATTTTTTTTGTTAAGAGACGTTACATTTAAAGGGTGTTATAACCTATGCGAATTACCGGTTGGCTGGAACCAGTGAAGAAGGAACTGGCTCTCTCTATTTTGGTTGCTCTGCTGGCCGTTTCCTCTCTTTCCTTTACGCTGTATCAGGTTTTGGTTCATACTTTTAGGGAGCAAAGCCTTCTGGCCGTCGCAGAACCTGGGTCAGGGGATGCGGCAGTATCAACGGTTCCAGAAACTGTTCAACTGCTGGCGGTGGGAGACGTGATGCTTGCCCGCAAGGTTGGCCGGCTGATGGAGGAAAAAGGGCTGTACTACCCTTTTGCTAAAATTGCTGCCCGGCTCCAAAGTGCTGACCTTACTTTCGGCAACCTGGAATCCCCTATTTCCGACCGGGGCTTTCCTCTTCCCCGTAAAGGAATATGGTTTCGGGCCCGGCCGGAAACGGTAAGAGCTCTGGTTTATTCCGGTTTTGATGTTATGAGCCTGGCCAACAACCATGCCTTAGATTACGAATCCCCTGCGCTGCTACAAACGATAGAAATTTTAGCCCGTAACGGAATTGCATCAGTAGGAGCAGGGGAAAACCTTATGCAGGCGCGAAAATCGGTGGTTAAGACGGTGAATGGGGTGCGGGTTGGGTTTTTGGCTTATAGCGACATGGCCGACCTGATATGGGATTGGAATTATCCCCGTTCCATGCGAGCTACCGAAGAGAGGCCGGGTATAGCTCCTCTGGATGAGAAAATTATCCTAGAGGATATTGCTGAACTGAGGAAAAAAGTAGATATCGTGGTGGTTTCACTGCACTGGGGAGAGGAATACAGTGATTACCCGACTGCAGGGCAACGGCGGCTGGCGCGGCGATTGATAGATGCGGGTGCCCACCTGATTATCGGGCATCACCCTCATACCCTCCAGGGTTTGGAAGTATACCGGCATGGATTGATTGCTTACAGCCTGGGTAATTTTGTGTTTGACCAGAACTGGTCGCTTGAGACGCGGCAGGGACTGATTTTAGACTTGGTACTTACTCCCCTAGGTATCCGGGAGGCCAGGATAATGCCGATTTTTATCCACCAGTCCCAACCCCGAATTGCTTCGGGGGAACAGGGGCAGGCTATCCTGGAAAAGACGGTACGATTATCCCGTCAGTTAGGCACTCGGCTTATTCTGCAGGAAAACGAGGCGGTTATTTCCGGAGAGCCGACAGTATTGGCGGAAGAATGAAAGATACAGGACTGTCCCGGGATAGAATATAATCGATAAGAGGTGATCTCATGAATGCTGATGGAAAACAAATAATGTTGATAGATGGTAATAGCCTTGTTCACCGGGCTTTTTACGCCCTGCCCCTTTTGAGTAACCGACAGGGGGTATATACCAACGCGGTATACGGGTTTACCACTATGCTTTATAAAATTCTCGCTCAGGAATCGCCCGACTATATAGCTGTAGCTTTCGATAAGGGAAGAGTAACCTTCCGGCATGAGCAGTTCCAGGACTACAAAGGGCACCGGAAGGAAACCCCAGAGGAACTTCGCCCCCAGTTTCCCTGGATTAAAAAGATTCTACGGGCCATGAACATTCCTGTTTTTGAATTAGAAGGCTTTGAAGCCGATGACCTGATTGGTACGTTGGCTAAAGAGGCGGAGCGCGCAGGATTGAATGTAACGATAGTAACGGGAGACCGGGACACGTTACAGTTAATTTCTCCTCAGACCCGGGTTATGTTGACCCGCAAAGGAATTTCAGAATTGGAAGTATTTGATTTGGATACCTTTCGGCAGAAGTACTGTATCGAACCCGTTCAAATGAGAGATGTAAAAGGCCTTATGGGAGACCCTTCGGACAATATTCCGGGGGTGCCCGGTATAGGTGAAAAGACGGCTCTTAAACTGGTCAGGGAATTTGGCAGTTTGGAAAATCTGCTGGAGAATTTGGAGCAGGTATCAGGCGCTAAGCTAAAACAGAAGCTGTCCGAGTATGAGCAACAGGCGCGGCTGAGCAAAAGTCTGGCTACCATTGATTGCCGGGCCCCACTGGAGGTGAAACTTGAAGATTGCGCTTACCGCCAGCCCGATTACCCTGCTTTATTAGAGATTATTAAAGAGCTGGAATTTAAGAGCCTCTTGAAGAACGTGCTGGAAACCATGGAAAAGGAAAAGATTTCGGAATCCGGGGAGACGGTTACACCGGGAGAGACAGAAGCTGTCCGGATACGGGATTTCAGCTTGCTTACTTCGCCGGAGGAAATTAAATCGTATGTTCAATCCTTGATTACCCAAGGGGAAGCAGGCATTTTTCTGAAGTTAACTGATCCCGATTACCGTGAAGCCTCAGTGGAAGTGATTGCCCTGGCGGACAGCCCTCATTCTGCCCGGAGTATAGTTGTACGATCTTCCGGCCTGGACGAGGGGCAATTAGGCCAATTACTGCTTCCTCTTATCAACAACGAGGTAAAACTTTATTTTCATGATGCTAAAGCGGCCTGGAACATTTTTAAACGGTGGGGCCTGGAGTTAACCTCGGTAGCCGGCGATACTATGGTGGCCGGTTATCTTTTGAACCCAACATCTTCCTCTTACAGTCTGGCTTCCCTCGCTCTGGAACACCTGGGGCAGGCTTTGGTGGAGCCGGAAAACTCCGCTTTGGATGCCGCGCTCAAGGCCTGTACTGTTATGAATTTACAGGGAATATTTGATCAGAAGCTTACCGCTGCGGGGATGGGCGAACTTTATCGAGAAATAGAACTTCCTCTGACGGTGATCCTTGCTGAAATGGAATTCAACGGAGTTTCTTTAGACCGGGCCCAGCTGGAGGAGATGTCCAGTTCCCTGGAGAAGGACATACAACGCCTCACGCAGGAAATCTACCGGCTGGCCGGGGAAGAATTTAATATTAACTCACCCAGGCAATTGGGGAATATTTTATTTAACAAGCTGGGATTGCCTCCGGTAAAAAAGACGAAGACGGGTTATTCTACCAGTGCGGAAGTGCTGGAAGAACTGGCCTCCCGTCATGAAATAGTTGCCCGTATCCTCGAGTACCGGCAACTGGTCAAACTCAAGTCAACTTATGTAGACGGCATAAAAGCATTGATAAACCCGGCAACCGGAAAGGTGCACACTACTTTTAACCAGACCGTTACGGCTACCGGACGCCTTTCTAGTACCGAACCGAACTTGCAAAACATTCCGATCAGACTGGAGGCCGGAAGGCGCATTCGTAAAGTTTTTGTACCCAGTCCCGGAAGGCTACTACTGACGGCGGATTATTCTCAAGTGGAGCTGCGCATATTGGCCCATATGTCCCGGGATGTTAATTTGATTAAGGCCTTTCAACAGGGTGAGGATATCCATTCCCGTACGGCGGCAGAGGTTTTTGACGTGTCTCTGGAGCAGGTGACCAGGGAGATGCGGCGGCGGGCCAAAGCAGTTAATTTTGGTATCGTCTATGGAATAAGCGAATACGGCCTGGCGCGGGATCTGGGGATTTCCCGCCAGGAAGCCAGAAGCTATATCGAACGCTATTTCCAGCGTTACCGTGGAGTCAAGGAATGGATTGAACGCACTATCGCGGAAGCCAGGCAGAACGGCTATGTCACTACCCTTTATAACCGCCGGCGTTATTTGCCGGACCTGTTCAGTTCTAACCGCAATATACGGAGTTTTGGGGAAAGGACTGCGGTCAACACTCCAATTCAGGGAAGCGCGGCGGACATTATTAAGCTAGCTATGGTGCGGGTTAATGCCCGATTGAAAGAAAACAACTTTCAAACGAATATGATCCTGCAGGTCCATGATGAGCTTGTTTTCGATGTGCCGAAAGAAGAAGTGAAGGAAGTAGCGGAAATCGTGAGGCAGTCTATGGAGAGGGTAGCTACCTTGGAGGTGCCTCTCAAAGTCGATATCAAGGTAGGGCCCAACTGGTATGACCTGACGCCATTGGAAAGCTGGCAGGGGTGAAAGCTAGTGCCTGAACTACCAGAAGTGGAGACGGTAAAGAATACCCTGGAGAGACTGGTGCTTGGGAAAAAGATTAGAGGGGTTAAGCTTAGTTTGCCTAAACTGGTTAAGATGCCGAGCTCTCAGGAGTTCGTAAAGAACATTGCCGGTAAGACTATCCAAAAGCTTCGGCGGCGGGGGAAGTATTTGCTTTTTGATATGACCGAAGGTTACACCTGGGTGGTTCACCTGGGGATGACGGGACAACTGGTCTTGGTTTCTCCTGCGGAAAGAATAACCATGCACACTCATCTGATATTGGACCTGGATGATAATGTTCAACTTCGCTATATCGACACCCGGCAGTTTGGCCGGTTTTACCTTCTGCCCACCGGAGAATTGGAGAAAATAAGGGGGCTGCATGCTTTGGGCCCGGAACCGTTGGGAGAGGAGTTCACTTTGGAATTTTTTCGTAAGCGCTTGGCCTCCCGCCGCGGGAAAATAAAGCAACTTCTTCTGGATCAAACTTTTATTGCGGGTATCGGCAATATTTATGCCGATGAAGCTTTGCATCGGGCGGGGATTAATCCTGAAAAGAATGCCGTTTCTCTGACGGAGGAGGAAATCAGCCGGCTGTTTTACAGTATAAGGGAAGTATTACGGGAAGGCATCCGGTACAGGGGTACTTCCGTTCGAGATTACGTAGACGGCCGGGGACAAAAAGGCGGTTTTCAAAACTGTCTCCGGGTTTACGGGCGCCGTGGTGAACCCTGCCCCGGCTGTGGCTCTCCTGTAGAAAGAATCCGTTTAGGGGGAAGAAGTACCTATTTCTGCCCGTCCTGCCAGAAATAAAGGGCAAACAAGCACACCTATAAAGCCTCCACATATAGTGGTAGTAGACTTTCGGCAAATTGGGAGGCGACAGATTTGCAGCTCTGGTCCAGTGTGCTGTTTGCCCTTGCCGTCAGCCTGGACGGGTTGGGAGTAGGGTTTTCGTATGGGTTGCGCCGGATTATTGTACCCTGGTACTCTTTACTGGTTATCAGCCTGGCTTCTGCCGCAGCCATAACTTTTTCCATGTTTTTCGGATATATTTTTTCCCTGTTGATTTCTCACCGTTGGGCCGAAATTACTGGCGCGGTTATTTTAATCTCCATGGGTTGCTGGATAATCGTAGGGACCTGGAACAACTGGAGTGGCAGAAACACGCTGAAAGAGTACTCGCTGGTAAAATTACGGATTTCTCCTTTAGGTATAGTTATACAGATACTAAAAGAGCCGGTGCGGGCTGATTTTGATCGCTCCGGTATCATAAATTTACCGGAATCCCTGGCCCTGGGGCTGGCGCTGGCTATGGATGCTTTGGGAGCGGGTTTCGGGGCTGCTGTAGCCGGTCTTCATCCCCTTTTAACTCCTTTGTTAGTCGGTGTTTTTAAGTTTTGGCTACTATCGGCAGGAATTTACGGAGGTAGAGCTTTTGCCGTTAGTTGGTTGGGGGAGAAGAGCGGTTTAATACCGGGAATAATTTTAATTCTTTTAGGTTTATGGAAAATATGAGGCTAAGGAGTAGATCCATGTTCAAGATAGGTTTGACGGGCGGTATTGGTTCAGGGAAAAGTACGGTAGCCGGGATTTTGCGAGAGCTGGGGGCTTATGTGGTTGATGCCGACCAGGTTGCCCGAGAGGTAGTACAGCCGGGCCGCCCGGCCTGGCAGGAGATCGTTGAGCATTTTGGAGAAGAAATCTTGCAAAAGGACGGGCAAATAGATCGCAAAGCCTTGGGCAGGCTGGTTTTTGAAAACCCCGAGGCACGGAAAAAGCTTAACCAAATTACGCATCCCCGCGTGGTAGAACGCCTTTTAGAGATTGAAAGGGAATACCGGCGGAAAGACCCCCGGGGAATCCTAGTGCTGGAGATACCTCTGCTCATAGAAGCGAGGCTTACCCACCTGGTTGATGAAGTATGGGTGGCCGCTGCGGATGAGGAAACGCAAGTTGAGCGGGTAATGAAGAGGGACAAGCTGTCTCGGGAAGAGGCCCTCCGGCGTATCCGGGCTCAAATGCCCCTGGGCGAAAAAATTAAATATGCCGACCGGATTATAGATACCAGCGGGACTTTAGCCGACACGCGAAGGCGGGTAGAAAGGCTTTGGCAGCATCTTCAGCAGCGGTAAGGGAATTTTTTTATCTGAAAATCATAGAATAGGAACAGTATTGTTTTGTGCGGAGTGAATGAGGATGGTAATCAATCTTCTCCGTTTAAGGAGAATCGTTTTAGTTTTACTCCTGCTGGCACTTCTAGTAGTTGTTTTAATTAACAGTTCCTGGTTTTGGAAAATTTTTTACCCCCTGCCTTACCGCGAGGCTATTTTTTCTTCTGCCCGGCAGTTCAGGGTGGATCCCTACTTGATTGCGGCGGTGATTCGAGTAGAGAGCCGGTTTTACGCCCGGGCTGAGTCCCATCGAGGGGCAAGGGGACTAATGCAGATCATGCCGGAGACAGCAGCCTGGGCGGCCCGGGAGATGGGCCTTGAATTTCATGAAGATAAACTTTTTGAACCGGAATTCAACATTCTAATTGGCACCTGGTACCTGGCCAACCTGCAGGCTGAGTTTCAGAACAATTTACCCCTGGTTTTAGCTGCCTATAACGGGGGCAGGGGGAATGTCCGGCACTGGCTGGAAAAGAAACCAAAGGATCGACAATATGGTGATCTCGAATGGATTCCATTTGCGGAAACCCGCTATTTTGTCCAAAAGGTTCTCCGGGACTACCGCATGTACCGCCGGCTGTATGCCTCCGAGCATGCGGGAGAAAGCGTTAATCCTTATTTTTTGGGGAAATGAAAGAGGTATTGCGATAAAAAAGAAGAATAGTTAGTATTTAATTTAAGTATTTCTATGGCAACTTTTGGGCAGGGGGTGACACCACCAGTGGAAATAAAGCGCATTGAAAGTATGGAACAGGTAAAACAGCTTACCATAAGTCCGGAAAGAAAGTTTTATTCGGCCACTCACGAGGAAATCTTAGGCGGTGCCACTACCGATGTATATTTTGTAAAAACTTTGGAAATTCTCGATCACCTGAAACTGGGGGAGACACCTGTAGTGGCAGAGATTTTCCCCCGGCGTGAAGGGCTTTTGGCAGGCGTTCAGGAAGTTATTAATTTGTTTTCCGGGCGAGATGTCAGTATCTGGAGCCTGCCGGAAGGCTCTTCCTTCAAGGCTAAGGAAGTGGTCATGAGACTGGAAGGGCCCTACAATCAATTGGGCCTTTACGAGACGGCTTTACTGGGTATCCTGGCCAGCTCCAGCGGCTGGGCAACGGCGGCCAGGGCGGCAAAGAAGGCGGCAGGGCAAAAGCCGGTGTACTGCTTCGGAGCCCGTCATGTACACCCTGCGGTGGCTCCGGTAATGGAACGGGCCGCTCTAGTTGGGGGAGCGGACGGAGCCAGCTGTATCTTAGGAGCCAAGCTGGCAGGCAAAGAGCCCGTTGGTACTGTACCTCATGCTGTTTTTTTGATTGTGGGCGATACGGTTAAGGTGGCCAGGACTTACGATGAGATAATGCCTCCGGATGCCTTGCGATTAGTACTGGTAGATACTTTTAAGGATGAGGCCGAGGAAGCCCTCAGGGTAGCGGAAGCTTTAGGGAAATCTCTCCACGGGATTCGTCTGGATACTCCCAGCGAAAGAGGCGGGGTTACTCCCGAACTGGTGAAGGAGGTCCGAAGCCGCCTGGATATGGCAGGCTACCATCATGTTAAGATTTTTGTTTCCGGCGGTCTATACCCGGAAAAAATAGAAGCTTTGGCGGTTGCAGGTGCCGACGCTTTTGGAGTAGGAAGTTTCATATCCGGGGCACCTCCTATCGATATGACTATGGATTTGAAGGTGGTAGGGGGACAGGCAGTAGCCAAACGAGGACGTATTCCGGGAATTACCCCTAATGACAGGCTGCAAAAGGTTCTCTGATTCCGGTATACCCTGTCACGGGCCAGGGTAAGATAACGGATAGATATTACCCTGGTAGGCGGGAACGCTGATGATGGATTTGAAGTACCATATTGCCTCCCTAGTGGCGGTTTTTCTAGCCTTGGGGATAGGTATTCTTGTTGGTAGTACCGTGATAGGAGACGACTTAATAGTCAAAGAACAGAAGGAACTGATCGACCGCCTGGAGGGGGACTTTGCCAAGCTAAGAGAACAAAACCAGATTTTTCAGCGGGAACTGGCGGCAACCCGAAGTTCGGCGGAGACATACCAGGAATTTGCCGAAAAAATTTTTCCCTTGTTGGTCGCCGACCGGCTGAAAGGAATGAAGGTAGCCGTTGTAGGCAGTGGTGCCTCCATAAATGAACTGCAAAACCTGACCGACAGCCTGAAATTGGCGGGAGCGGAAATATGTTCGATTACCGGGGTTGCTGACCCATCGCTTCAGGATAAAGATAAACTGTTTACTATGATGCGGCAGTTGGGTCTTGCTACTTTCCAGGAGCTCTTATCTTACTTAGGACATTCGGTAGGGAAAGCTATTGCAGAAAAAGACGCCACAGCTAAAGCATCTTTAGAACATTTTGATTTGGTCGAGACCATTGGCTCCTACGATAATGAGGTAGATGCTGTGGTGCTGGTGGGAAGAAACGGGGAAGGAACTGCCGACTTAGTTAAGTTTTTTACCCTTTCTTTAATCAAGATTTTGCAGCAACAACAAATAGAAGTTATCGGCACCCAACTCAGCGGAGGGGATAGTTCTTTTTTAACTCATTATCAGAAGCTACATATCAAAACAGTAAGTAATATTGATACTGTACCCGGCATGACGGATTTAGTCTTTATGCTTCAGAAATACAGGGCTGATTACGAAGAACGGCCTGCCGCCGAAAAGTTGCTGCCGGCGGGGCAATAAATTTGACAAAGAAATGGCTATTATGTTACAATCGTTTGGTAGAACTTGGACAGACGCGGTTGCCGTGAGAGAAGCCTCCTATTTCTTCGTAGGAGGATTTTTAATATGGCCGGGAAAGGGAAGACCGCATGGACTATGAGCTGCTGAAACGAGAAGTACAGAAGAGGCTTTCGGCAGGCCGCTACCGGCATTCGCTGGCGGTAGCAGATACTGCCGTAAAGATGGCCCGCTTTTATGGAAAGGACGTATCGGCAGCCCGGGTGGCGGGGTTGCTTCATGATTTGGCAAGAGACCTGCCGGGACAAGAACTAGTTAATATTGCCCGTACCCATAACCTGATTGAACACCCTTTAGAGTTGGAGTTGACGTTTCTTCTCCACGGTCCGGTAGGGGCATTCTTAGCTCTAACCGAATTAGATGTGCAGGATCAACAGGTTTTATCGGCAATCAAAAACCATACCACCGGTGCACCAAATATGAACGATCTGGAAAAAATTATATTTTTAGCCGACATGATAGAACCCGGAAGGGTTTATCCTGGGGTAGAGGCGTTGCGGGAAAATGCCTTTCTAGATCTGGACCGGGCCTTAGAGCTGGCCTATGAACATTTGTTGCTTTACTTGATTCGGGAGAAACGACCTGTCCACCCTAAAACAGTGGAGGCCAGGAATTATATACTAATGAAATCGGGCAGGAGGGCGAAAAATGACTGATGCTAAGGCAATAGCTTTAGCTGCGGCAGAAGCGGCAGAGGAGAAAAAAGCCAAAGACATAGTAGTGCTGGATATGCAAAAAGTTTCTCTAATTACTGACTACTTCGTCATTGCTACCGGAAATTCTACAACTCAGGTCCAGGCAATTGTAAAGGAGATCGAAAAGAAGCTGAAGGAACAGGGGATACCCCTTCTGCGGAGAGAGGGATACCGGGAAGCCAGGTGGGTTCTCCTCGATTATGGTTCGGTGGTGATACATATTTTCCAACCGGAGGAACGGGAATTCTACAGTTTAGAGCGCCTGTGGGGAGATGCTCCGCGTGTTTCTTTGTAACTTTGGAGGTGTAGTAGGGAGAGACGGGTATTACTTAAAAAAAATAATTTAAGATAATTAAAATACAAAGATATAAATTGAGCCAAAAAGTGCCAGGTCAAGAAGGAATTTCGAATAGAGTTGTCGAAAAATCTTCTCAGAAGATTTGAAAGGTGATTTTTATGCCTGAAGACGGGAATAACTGCAGTTTTTGGGACCTGGCATTATTTTCGTATATTAAAAGGTGTAAATATTCTCCTTGGATTATAGCGATCAGTTTTGTGGGGATTACTTTAATCGTGTTACTAACGGAAGGAACGGTGCAGGAGGTAGTTTTTATCTTATACGGGGCACCTATCATATATACGGTTTTGGTATATGACATGCGGCGGGGCTCGTTAGTAGCCGTATTGGCAGCTATAGCGGTCACGTTGGGACGTGCTCCTCACATAGCAGAAGAAATAGCGATGGGTAAATGGGATCATGTTATTATAAAGGGAATATTTATCCCAACCTTTTATATATTGTTTTGTCTGGGAATAGGTAAACTGATTTTAAATGAGAGACAATTGAGAGAAGAGTACCGCCTTCTTTCCGAGGAATTGTCCGCTTCGGCGGAGGAACTGGCCGAGGCTTACGAAACAACTACTTCTCTTTTTACCTCTACCATCCAGGCCTTGGCCGCGGCCATCGATGCTAAAGACCCGTATACGCGCGGTCATTCGGAGCGGGTTACGAAGTATGCTTTGGATATCGCCCGGGCCTTAAGGTTGCCGGAAGAAGAGGTCCAGAGAATATTTTACGCTTCTATCCTTCACGATATAGGGAAAATCGGTGTTTCTGGAAACGTGCTCCGCAAACCGGGCAAGCTCACGCAAAAAGAATATGAGGAGGTCTGCCGGCACCCGTACGTAGGCGCGAACATTATTTCCAGTATTCAGCCCTTGAAGGAAGTATTACCGCTGATATATCACCATCATGAATGCTTTGACGGCTCGGGCTATCCGGAGGGGAAGGCCGGAGAGGAGATTCCTCTCGGAGCCAGGATAATAGCGGTAGCGGATGCTTACGATGCTATGACCAGCGACCGGCCGTACCGGAGGGCGTTTCCTAAGGAGAAAGCTATAGAAGAGCTCAAGAAGAACAGCGGTAAACAGTTTGATCCTGAGATAGTCAAGGCTTTTCTAAAAGTTTTAGAGAATTCAGATGATCAGCCCCCTGTAGTATCTACGTGGAAAGTTATATCTTCTGATGCTTAGTGAGTTGACTTTTCTACGGTGGTATTCTATAATTAAGAACAAATTTCAAATAGAAGAATAGCCTCTCGTCCCTTGGGCTATACTCGGGATGGGAGGCCGTTTTTTGATGAGAGGATGAGAGGTATGCAGGAGAAGTACGATTTTCGTTCCATTGAGCCTAAATGGCAAAAGAAATGGGAACAGATGCAAATTGATAAGGTAGGGGAGGAGCCTAACCGCAAGAAGTATTATGTTCTGGAGATGTTCCCTTATCCCTCGGGAAACCTGCACATGGGGCACGTTCGGAACTATTCCATAGGTGATGTGGTGGCTCGGTTCAAGAGGATGCAGGGCTACAATGTTCTTCACCCCATGGGCTGGGACGCTTTTGGGTTGCCTGCCGAGAACGCGGCCATCAAACACGGTATCCACCCGGCAAAATGGACGTGGGACAATATTGCCAACATGAAACGGCAGCTTAAGTCTATGGGTATAAGTTATGACTGGGACAGGGAAATTGCTACCTGTCATCCCGATTATTATCGTTGGACCCAGTGGCTGTTCTTGCTGTTATACAAGAACGGTTTGGCGTATAAGAAGCACGCGGCAGTTAACTGGTGTCCCTCCTGTGCTACGGTTCTGGCTAATGAGCAGGTGGTAGGCGGTCTTTGCGAACGCTGTGAAACAGAAGTAGAGAAGAAGGATCTGGAACAGTGGTTTTTCCGCATTACTGATTATGCAGAACGTCTCCTGCAGGATTTGGAGAAACTCCCCGGTTGGCCGGAGAAGGTTAAGGTCATGCAGGAAAACTGGATTGGCCGCAGTGAAGGGGTGGAGATTAAATTCCGGAGCGAATTCGGCGATGAGATTCCCGTTTTCACTACGCGACATGACACGGTCTACGGTGTAACGTATTTAGTCCTGGCCCCGGAGCATCCTCTGGTCGAAAAACTTATTGCCGGTACTCGTTATGAAGACGAAGTCCGGTCGTTCGTCCAGAAGGTTAGGCAGCAAAGCGTAATAGAACGGACATCGACGGAACTGGAAAAAGAGGGTGTTTTCACCGGTGCTTATGCCATCAATCCCATGAACGAGGAAAAAGTACCCATTTTGGTGGCCAACTATGTCTTAATGGAATACGGTACCGGAGCGGTTATGGGGGTTCCCGCCCATGACCAGCGGGACCTGGAATTTGCCCGCAAGTATAAATTGCCGGTGCGGGTAGTAGTGCAGCCTCCTGGTGAGGAACTGGATGGCGAAACCATGGAGTTTGCATATGATGCCGACGGGATTTCCGTAAACAGCGGTCCTTTTAGTGGATTGGCTACACCGGAGGCCAAGCAAAAAATAGCCGACTACATGGAAGCCCATGGCATCGGCCGGCGTAAGGTGAATTATCGTTTGCGGGATTGGTTGATCTCGCGCCAGCGCTACTGGGGAGCGCCCATCCCCATTATCTATTGCGACAAGTGCGGGACGGTTCCGGTTCCGGAAAAGGATCTGCCGGTTATGTTACCGGAAAATGTGGAGTTTAAACCTACGGGAGAAAGCCCCTTGAAATATTGCGAAGAATTTGTGCATACCACCTGCCCTCAATGCGGAGAACCGGCCCGCAGGGAAACTGACACCATGGATACTTTCGTCTGTTCTTCCTGGTACTTCTTACGGTTTACCAGCCCCCATAGTAAAGAAATGCCTTTTGATAAAGATAAGGTGGATTACTGGATGAATGTGGACCAGTACATCGGGGGCGTGGAGCATGCCATCCTCCACCTGATGTATGCCCGGTTCTTTAACAAAGTCCTGTATGACCAGGGATTGGTTCCCGTGGAAGAACCGTTCCAGAATCTACTTACCCAGGGCATGGTATTAAAAGACGGCGGGAAAATGTCCAAATCCAAGGGCAATGTGGTTAGCCCTGAGGATATAATCGCCCGTTACGGGGCCGACACCGCCCGGTTGTTCATTCTTTTTGCCGCTCCTCCCGACCGGGATCTGGAATGGAGCGACCGGGGAGTAGAAGGCTGTTTCCGCTTCCTCAACCGGGTTTGGCGACTGGTTTATGCTTACGCCGGTAAAATAAAATTTGTGGACCCCCTCAAAAGTGGCGAAGGTCTTTCGAACAGAGACAGTGAGTTGCGCCGTCAAGTCCACCAGACGATTAAAAAGGTAACTGAAGATATAGCGCAAAGGTTTAATTTCAATACGGCAGTCAGCGCCATTATGGAAATGGTCAATCACCTTTATCAGTACAAGGAAAACGTACCCGAGGAAGAACAGAATTTAGCTTTGATTAAGGAAGCCGTGGTAAACTTGCTACTTCTATTGGCGCCCTTTGCCCCTCATATTACCGAAGAACTGTGGGAAGCGATAGGGCAGGAAGGAAGCATCCATTTACAATCATGGCCTACTTACGATGAAGATGCTTTGGTTCAAAAACAAGTGACCGTTGTTGTTCAGATAAACGGCAAAGTTAGGGAGCGGCTGGAGATACCAGTTGATCTGCCGCGGGATGAGGTGGAAAAAGAGGTACTGGAATTGGATAAAGTAAAAAGATTTTTAGAAGGTAAAGAAGTACAAAAAATCATATACGTGCCCAACAAGTTAGTGAATATCGTGGCCCGGTAAATAACCCTTCCCCCTGAGCCTTCAGGGGGGTTTTTAATAAAAGGGCATGTAGTTATTCAGGACGGCAGGAAATTGTTGGTACTTTGTCGAAGAATCCAATACTCTTCAGTTGATGGGGAAGAGAAGATTTATGAAGAATCCCTCTGTTCCGGTAGCGGTCTGGATTATCATTGCCGCCCTCTTTTTTGGCATCGGTATTAAATATGCTCAGCTCAAAACATTTCAGGGCCCGCCAACTGTTGTTAACAGTATTGCCGCCCAGACGCCAGGCGACGAAAAACCCCAGGAAATACAGGTTCATGTAATTGGAGCAGTAAGGAATCCGGGGGTATATGTTATGGGCCCTTCTTCTAGGGTAAAGGATGCCGTGGAGAAAGCCGTTCCTCTTCCTGATGCCGATTTGGATCAATTGAATTTGGCGGCTAAGATAAAAGACGGTCAGCAAATCGTGGTTCCCCGTATTGGAGAGAGCACGGGGGAGCTTACGGAAAGTTACGGAAGTACAAGTAGCGGCGCAAACCAAAGCCGGAAGATTAATATCAATACCGCGGGAGTTGAGGAGTTGGACCAACTTCCGGGGATAGGTAAGGTCTATGCCCAACGGATTGTAGACTATCGGGAAGAGAATGGAAAATTTCAATCCATTGAAGATATCCAAAAAGTATCCGGCATAGGGCCTGCTACTTTCGCTAAGATAAAAGATTTGATAACTGTAAAATAATTATGGAAGAGGAGGTATAGTTATGGCTGTGGTGGAAGTCAGTATAATTCCCATTGGAACTGAAACTCCCAGCTTAAGCCGCTACGTGGCCGAGTGTCACCGCGTTCTGCAAAAGGCGGAAGGAGTAAAATATCAGTTGACCCCCATGAATACCATTTTGGAAGGGGAGTTAGATAAGATATTGTCCTTGGTGCGTGAATTACATGAGGTGCCTTTCCGAGCCGGGGTCCAAAGAGTGGTAACTTCAGTGAAAATAGACGACCGGCGGGACAAGCATTTGACCATGCAGGGGAAAGTAAAAGCGGTTGAGGAAAAGTTAAAATCTGCATTTTAACCAATATGCAGACCTGAGCAGAGAATGTTCCCCACCTACAAGGGAAGAATTAGCTGAGCTCATAGATTTTTTGTTAAACAGTTCGGTTTGTCGGTTAATCTGTCATGCCGGTATTTTAAGCAGAATAGAAAACTTCGGCGGAGGAAGTCATGGTTTGTTCTACACAGGTGAAAATTTCTCTTTTCAACTTGAGCCCCTTTTTTTGCCTGTAGCTCTTGATAAGCTTGACGGCTTGTACACTCGCTAGCAAGCGAACCTGGTTACCCGATTCTTTCCCTCTGGAGATAATCCGGCGAAAATGTCAAGTTGCTTTTCATGCAGCCAACTTTTTCCATGTAACCCCTCCCGATGCTACTATTAAAGTTGATTAATAATTCGAGGGGAGGAAATGTAGTGTTTGTTTTTAAAAAGGAGCAGAAAGTTTGTCGGATCGGCGAGGTGATTGTAGGAGGGCAACCTGGAGAAAATCCACCGCTAATGATTGGGTCGATGTTTCACGACGGAGACCGTTTGTTGGAAAGCCGTTCGCAGCGAAAGTTTGACAGGGTTCGGGCTACCGACTATATAAAACGGTTGGAAAGCTTGTCTCAGGAAACGGGTGTCCCTGTGCTGGTGGATTTGCAGGCTATTCAAGTGGATGAGATGAAAAACTATATAGATTTTTTTGTGGAACTCAGTAACCTTCCCTTTGCCATTGACATGTGGCGGGCAAATCCCCGCATGGAGGCTGCCCGTTACGTTGCTTCATTAGGAGTCCAAGACCGTGTTCTTTATAACAGTTTTACACACTGGGATGGAGACATTAAAGAACAGGCCCAGGAACTTAAGGAGTTGGGTTTTCGCCATATTGTCATCCAAACTTACGAAAAGCCCGGGCAAATGCCGGCAGATACCTTGGATTCGCTACGGAGACTACTTGCCCTCATTGGAGAGGATACCTTTGAAACTGTGCTGGTAGATACCGCCTCCGTAAATTTACCGTCATTAGCTCTGGCGTGCGTTTCGTCGCGGATGATTAAAGAGGAACTGGGTTATCCGGTTGGGTGTTGTCCGACTACAACCACTGCCACCTGGACAGGGCTTCGAGGCCTGTGGGGGGAACCTGGTTTTCATGCTGTTGATACCGCTGCTCATTCTTTGGCGGCTTTACTTTGGAATGACTTTATTTTCTTTGGTCCCGTGGCATGGGCATCCAGAACTTTACTAGCCGTGAGTGTGGCCGAAGTTATTAGGGGAGTGTTGAGAGCTTATGAAACTAACAGGATACCGGAAAATGAAAAACATCCCCTGAATTTAATGTTTGGCGAGTTTGTACAACTTTTTCGAGCAGAGCTAACCAAGAGATCCATGCCTCAGCAAACATTTCTCACAAGGAATTAGCTGACTGGTCATTAGAATTCCCAAGCAGGCCTATACTATAAAATCCTGCTATGGTATTAGGGCCGTTTAGTTTTGCTGAGGCCGTCCTTGCGGCATTATTTGTATTTTCACGATTTTCCACCACTTCCGTCAATTTTTACCCGCTCCCTTTTGTTTGAGTTTTTCAGCCTGCTAAATAGTTTTGAGGGAGCGGGTATTATTTTCCTGTTTTAACGACCGTTTATGGGGAGATGGCCATCGTCTAGGATATGACGAAGCCCGTTCCGACCTAGTGATATGGATAGTGGATGCTATTGACTGCTATAACCGAATACTACATGGGGTAGAGAAGAACTAGAGCAGGGGGTTATTAAAAAGGCCCCCTGTTTTCTCGTTCGCCCAGCATGTCTGCTGAGCCGATGGGTTGAAAGAAACCCTGTCACCTAACCAGCGGGAAGACAATCCGTAGGCAAGGGCGTCGCCGGTAACGGCGGGGTCTGAAGGAAGCCGAAGGAAGAACATGGAACGTAGCGCAAGCGAACCGGGGTTGGCTTCTCAGGTGGGTAACCTTGCGAAAAATGGGAAAGCCCGAAAGCTGGATAACCTGAGGAGTTTAGACGGACGGGTTCATGTTCAGGCAGGCAGACTTAACTGGGGAAGCCCTGTATCATCCAAGCCAAACTTGGTAAGCTCGAACAAGCCGGAAGGCGAGGGAGAGGAAAAGTGGTGCAGGGTGGCAGATGAGTCCGTAGTAGTGATGAACCTTCAGCCAATGAAAGCCGGCAACGGACTGGAGGGTAAAACTGAAGGGACAGCATCCGAGAGATGCTGGGCCAAAGGAGCCAAAAGCTCCTCTGGTTGCGAAGGGACGAAGGTAAACCAAAGCGTACGACCGCGAATCGAACGGACATGGGAGAAGACAACCGAGGTTGAAATGCCAAGGGGAACGAGGCATCCGGGGGTGACGAGCCAGCTGGAGCCTTCGTCCGCTCAGCAGACTATCGGAGAAGAGCGCGGTAGATTGCCCTAGAGCTAGAGACGCCGTGCGAACTTCGAGAAGAAACTGCAACCATGCGAGGGAGAGACGCAGGGAGTACAGCGAGATGCAGGAGGGAAGATGAAGTACTACAGCCTAATTGACAAAGTATACCGTATTGAGAACCTGAAGAAGGCATACGGCGTCGTCAAGGCGAACAATGGCGCTCCCGGGATAGACGGGCAGACCGTGCGAGCCTTCGGCGAGAACCTAGACGACGAAATAGCCAAACTTCATCTTGAACTCAAGACCGGAACGTACAAACCAAGCCCAGTCCTGAGGGTGGAGATACCCAAACCGGATGGAGGGAAAAGACCGCTTGGGATACCTACCGTTAGGGACAGGGTAGTCCAGCAAGCACTGCTTAACGTACTTCAGCCAATCTTTGACCCAGACTTTCACCCGTCAAGCTATGGATACCGACCGGGGCGATCCTGCCAGCAGGCAGTAGCCAAAGCCGAGAGATTCATGAACCGGTATGGACTTACACATGTAGTAGACATGGACCTCTCCAAATGCTTTGACCGTCTTGACCATGACCTAATCCTTCAAGAAGTGAACCGGAAAGTTAGCGACGGCTCTGTACTGCAATTAATCCGGCTATTCCTGGAAGTAGGCGTCATGACGGACGGGGCCTTTGAAGAAACCGAAATAGGGAGTCCGCAAGGTGGGGTAATATCACCCCTTCTCACCAACATCTACCTGGACTACTTTGACCGGGCGATGAAAGAGAGGGGTATCCGCATAGTCCGTTATGCGGATGATATCCTCATCTTCGCCAGGACATCCCGGCAGGCGGAAAGGTACATGAAGACTGCCTATGACATCCTTGAAGGTGAGCTCAAGCTCGTCGTCAACAAGGAAAAGACGCATATAACCAGCGTCTATGAGGGTGTAGCCTACCTTGGGTTTATCATCTACCCCAAGCACGTAAGCATCCACCCCAAGAAAATAAAGGCCTTCAAAGAAACCATCCGCCAGCTGACACCCCGGAACCATAGCATGAAT